>JALZDU010000186.1 GCA_030862405.1 Actinomycetota bacterium
ATTCCAGCCTGCGGCCGCGGAAGAGCATCCCGTTGGTCAGCAGGGTGGTGGGCAGCACCGTGGTGCACGCGGCGACGAGGTCGTCGATGTCGGGAAGCAGGAACGGTTCGCCGCCGGTGAGTATTAACTCGGTGACTCCGGCGTCGAGGGCTTCGGTGGCCAGGCGGCGGACCCGGTCAATTCCTAGTGCCCGGCGGGGTGTGTGGGGTGAGGACTGTGCGCAGCAGTAATCGCAGGCCAGATTGCAGTCGAAGTTGGTGTACATCCACAGGCGCGTGCCGGGCAGCTGGCCGGGGTCTAATTCGGCGAGTGGGTCAGGGCTGCGTCCCCGCCGAACGGTCGCGACGTTGTCTCGCACCTCGACGAGTTCATTTCCGGTCCGGTCACACCACGCCGCGACGGTTTCGGCCTGTTGACCAGGATCGCCACCACTCAGTGGCACAGTCACCGTGGCGCCTCGGGCTACCGCGCCGATTCGTTCCACTAAATCCAACACCCACCGGTGGGTCACCATCGGGTCGGGATTTGCTGTTCGTGGATCGCCTCCAACAGTGACGCATAGCCCTCCAGCTGTGGAGGGACCCACTGCCGCAGGCCTTCCATCTCCAGGATCGGCCGGTGCGCCGGGTCATCCCAGTCCATCGCGAGTAGCTGGTCGACCCACGGTTGCACGCGGTCTTGTGCCAGTTCCGGTAGCGCGGTGAAGTTGCAGTGGCAGTAGGTCGGTGATTCCCAGAACACCTCGAACGCGCCGGGCATCAGCTCATCGCGGCCGATCGCCTCCCAGGTGTTGATACCGATCGCGGCCGCATCGGCCTTGTCGTCTAGCACCGCTCGCAGTGCATCCAGCTCGCTGCGACCGGTGTCGCCGTGTTTGCCCACATCGCTGTTGATCCGCACCAACTCCACCGCGTCAGCGTCGAGACCGGCGCGACCCAGGAAGTGCACAGGCAGGATCGCTGCCTGAGCCGAGTCCTTGGATCCCAGCGCGAGCCGCTTACCCCGCAGGTTTTCCAAACCCTCCCAGGCACTGCCGGAACGGGTCACAAACATCGTGCGGAAAACGGTGTCGGTGTCACGCATGGCCAATGCACGGCAGGCCCCGCCGGTCGCAGCGACGGTCCGGGCCCAGGCCAGGTTGGTGTTCCAGGCGATGTCGATTGTGCCCTCCAACAGTGCGTCGACCTGCCGCCCGTAGTTGGAGAACAACACGAAGTCCATCTCGGCGAGGCCGTCGGCGAAGTAGTCGCGCATCCCCTCCCAGATAGTGACCACGTTAGGGGTGTAGGCGACCGCGCCCACGATCAGCGGCTTGCTCACGTCCAGTCTCCCTGTGGTCAGAACAGTGGTTGCCCGGTGATGGCCTTGCCATAAAAGTCGTAGAGGACATCAGCAGTGGGCGCCATCACGTGACCTGCTCTGGCATCTCGGAAGTATCGGTCAATCTGGAGGTGCTCGGAAAACGCGGCACCCCCGCACACCCGCATCGCGGAGTCGGTGATGCGCAGCGCGGCATCGTTGGCCGCGGCCTTGACTCCCAGCACGTGCAGCATCGTGTCGTCGGCGGGTTGAGCGAGCCGGTCGGCGGCCTGGGCGACGTAGGCCCGAATGCACACCAGCTCGATTGACATCCTGGCCAGCTGAGCGCGAATAGTGGGCAGCGCGGACAGGCTCTCATCCAGATGCTCCAACCGTGCCGCACTGGTATGCCGGACTGCCGCGTCCACCGCCGACTGGCACAGCCCAATCGACACCGCCGCGTTGCCCAGGTTAAACCACGGCATCACCGCCTGCAGCATCAAATCGAAACCACCACCAGCCCCCCCGAGCCGGTAACTCTCAGGCACCTCCACATCAAAGCTCATCGGGGAAGAAGCATTACCGCGCAGCCCAAGCCCCCGCCCTGAACCCGCAACCGCGACACCCCGCATCTCCGCGGGAACCACGAACAAATCCACCGCGCCACCACCGGTGTCGGCGGTCAATGTCGACACGACGTAGACATCAGCGTGACCGGCAGAGGTCACCCAACTCTTGCGAGCCTGCAACCGAACCCCAGCACCATCCAGCCGGGCCTGAGACACCGGCGCCCAAAAATGCGACCGAGAACCCGCCTCAGACAACGCCAACGAGGCCAACGCGGTGCCATCGGCCAAACGACCCAGCAAGTCGGGCCAGCCAGCAGCGGGCGCCGCAGCGACCGGCATCGCAGCGCTGACGTGCATCAAATAAATCATCGCCGTCGAGCCACAAACCCCGGCCAGGGAACCGACAACGGACACAAGTTCATGAGGACCAGCCCCCAGACCGCCGACCTCGGTGGGCAAAGTCAACCCCAACAGGCCACTATCTCGCAGCGCCACCACGGCCTCGTCCGGGAACCTGCCCTCAGCATCAACCTCGCCAGCATGCTTCCCAGCGATCCCCAAAACCGGATCAAGTCTCGCGCTCAAATCCACAGCGATCCTTCCCTCAAGGTGGAGTGTTCCCGTTTTTATTGACACCGATTTAGGATTTCCGGTCAGTTTTCTGTATCCTAGTTCGTATTTGATGGGTGTCAAGTAGTCGAGTGCGGCGTGTATTCGCTGACGGTTATCGTAGCCCTCAATCCACAAGAATTCGTGCTGTCGGACCTCGGTCAGATCGTTCCACGAACAGGTATGGACGAGCTCCTTTTATAAGTTGCGAAGAATGACTCGGCGGTAAGGAGAGTCGGCGGCGGGAATCTCCCCCGCAGCCACTCGCAGAACCGTGCGTAAACCTCATGGCTTACACGGCTCCCATTGTCCTGCCTGCTGGTTTGATCCCGATGCGCCAGTGCGCGAATAGGTAGGGGCATTGCCGCGCCATCCTAACCCGGCAGTTTTCTGG
>JALZDU010000189.1 GCA_030862405.1 Actinomycetota bacterium
AAACAGGGCAGTCCAACCAGAACGGGCGGCGGCGCGATGGTGGGTTCGGATCCTCGACGATGGAGGGCAGGTGTCACCCCCGGTTGGCGATGAGGAGTGGAGGGATATGGAAGCGCGAGTCCTGCTCGTCGAGGACGACGAACGGATTCGGCAGGCCCTGGGATTGGCCCTTGCAGATGAGGGCTACGAGGTCATCGAAGCGGGGTCCGGAGAGGAAGCTCTGGCGCGACTTGGCTCCACGACGGTGGACCTTGTCTTGCTGGATTTGATGCTGCCGGGCGTGGACGGTCTGGCGGTCTGCCGCACGCTGCGATCCCGCGGGGACCTCCCCATCATCATCATCACCGCTCGCTCAGACACCACCGACGTGATCAACGGGCTGGAGGCGGGCGCCGACGACTATGTCACCAAGCCATTGGTCGCTAGCGAACTTGCCGCCCGTATTCGGGCCTTACTGCGCCGTCGGCGTTTCGGCAGCGAGGGGTCCAAGCGACCGCGGTTACACCTGGAGGACCTCGAGATCAGACCCGACCAGGGGGTCGTCTGTCGCGATGACAATGAGGTCCACCTGACCCGCACTGAATTTCGGCTGCTGGTTGAGCTGGCCGCGGCCGATGGTCGGGTGGTAACTCGTGAGGAGCTGCTCCAGCGGGTGTGGGGTTATGACTATTTTGGTGACACTCGGCTGCTTGACGTGCACATTCGCCGGCTTCGCCGCAAGATCGAAGCGAATCCGGACGAGCCTGCCCTGGTGCTCACCGTTCGCGGAGTGGGCTACAAGGTCGGTAAGAATATTTGACGTCGGGTGAAGAGGAGGGCCGAGTTCGGCATGCTGCGGCTGTCGCTGCGTTGGCGTGTGGCGGTGGCGTTTGGGCTGAGTTCACTGGTGGTGGCGAGCCTGTTCGCGGCCGTCACGTGGCAGCTGGCTTCTGACTACATGCTGCGGCAACGTGAGAAGACCGTCACCGCGCAGGCCGCAGCCAACGTACGCCTTGTAGAGGGAGCGCTGCGGGTCGGCAGCGAAGGGCTCAACGAGTTGCTGACCGGTCTAGGCGGGGAGCCCAAATCGACGATCCTGCTCCACCGCCAAGGAAGCTGGATTATCAGCGGTCGGCAGGTCGATCCCGCTGTCTTGCCCCCTGAGTTGTTCGCGCTGGCGCGGGAAGGTACTCCAGCCCGTCAACGCCTCATAGTCGGCCAGATTCCGGTGCTCGCCGTCGCCTTGCCGGTTGCGACCGACAACGGCATCTACGTCCAGCTGTCCCCGCTAGTGGAACTCGACCGCAGTTTTCGGTTCCTAAGCACGATGCTGGTTGTGGGCACGGCACTAAGTGCCCTGCTCGGGGTCGCGCTGGGCTGGTGGACTAGCCAGCGCGCATTGCGTCCGCTCAAGGAGCTCACCGCTGCCGCTGCCCGGGTGGCCCAGGGAGATCTACAGGCCCGTCTGCCGGAACAGTCCGATCCCGATCTCGCTCCGCTGGCGGCAACGTTCAACGCGACCGCGTCAGCGTTAGAGCAGCGGGTCCGGCGCGACGCCCGTTTTGCTGGTGACGTGAGCCACGAACTCCGGTCCCCGCTCACGACCATGGTCAATGCCAGCGAGGTGCTGCAGCGTCGGCGCGCCGAGCTGCCGGCCACCGCCCGCAAAGCGGTAGACCTGCTCGCCTCTGAAGTGCAGCGGTTCCGGCACATGGTCGTTGATCTGCTCGAGATTTCCCGCCTCGATCAGAACCTGGACGACCAGGCACTGGAGGCGGTCGATCTGGGTGAGCTGGTGCGCAACGTCGCGGCCAGCCGCCCCGGTGACGTGCCGATCGACGTCGAACAGCCACCCCCTTTGGTGCTGGCCGATCGGCGCCGTCTGGACCGCGTCGTGGCCAACCTGCTGGAGAATGCCGAACGCCACGGCGGTGGTGCTGTTCGGATCGCCGTTTCACGTCGACACGGCTGCGTGCGCCTGGAGGTCGACGACGCTGGCCCCGGTGTGCCGGCCCAGCTGCGCGAGCGGGTTTTCGAGCGCTTCGCCCGCGGCGCACGCGCCGGGCACCGCAGCGATGACGACGGCACTGG
>JALZDU010000206.1 GCA_030862405.1 Actinomycetota bacterium
CGGTGGCGGTTGCGACCCCGTGCTGGCCGGCTCCGGTCTCGGCGATCACCCGAGGTTTGCCCATCCGCTTGGTGAGCAGGGCCTGACCCAACACATTGTTGATCTTGTGGGAACCGGTGTGGTTGAGATCCTCGCGTTTGAGCAGGATCCGTGCCCCGCCTGCGTGCCGGGACAGCGTAAACGCCTCAGTGATCGGCGAGGGCCGGCCGGTGTAGTCCGCGAGTAGGCCATTCAGCCGGGCGGTGAACTCCGGGTCGGACCGGGCGTCGGCATAAGCGGAGGTCAGCTCATCGAGAGCGGCGATGAGCGCCTCGGGCACGAACCGGCCGCCGTAGCGCCCGAAGTGCCCGCTGGCATCAGGCTGTTTAGTGTCGGGCGCAACGGGCTGGACATTGACCACCCTGCTCACCGCACCGGCTTCGGGCAGGCCGGATGCGAACCGGCGGTGACCAACTGGATGACCGCGGCCTTGGGGTCGCCGCTGGTCACGAGTCCCTCACCGACAAGCACCGCGTCTGCTCCCGCACCAGCGTAGGCGAGTAGGTCCGCCGGTCCACGCACTCCGGACTCGGCGACCCGCAAGACGTCACCCGGCAGCCCAGGCGCGATCTTGCTGAACACCGCGGGATTCACCTCCAGCGTGTGCAGGTCGCGAGCGTTGACTCCGATCAGGGTGGCCCCGGCCTCCAGCGCGCGGTCGGCCTCCTCGGCGGTGTGCACCTCGACCAGCGCGGCCATACCGAGCGACTCGACCCGGTCGACCAGCGCCACCAGCGCATTCTGCTCCAGAGCAGCGACAATGAGCAGCACCACGTCCGCACCGTGCGCGCGTGCCTCGTGCACCTGGTAGGGGCTGACGATGAAGTCCTTGCGCAGCACCGGCAGGTCCACCACAGCACGCACCGCGTCCAGGTCAGCCAGCGATCCGCCGAACCGCCGGCCCTCGGTCAACACGCTGATCATGCGGGCGCCGGCCTGGGCGTAGTCGGCGGCGAGCGCGGCCGGATCCGGGATATCGGCCAGGGTTCCTCGGGACGGGCTGCAGCGCTTGACCTCGGCGATGACGCCGATTCCGGGGCCGCGTAGCGCCGCTAGAGCATCCCGAGGAGGTGTCACCCGGGTGGCGCGCCGCTTGATCTCGGTGAACCCAACGGTGGCTTCGCGGTCCGCGAGGTCCGCTCTGACCCCTTCGAGGATCGCCTCCAAGACGCTCAAGCCTCTCCCCTTCCGCCCCCCAGTGCCGAGCCGGACCTCGATGCTAGCTCCGGCCGGTCCGGTCTGCCCTCACCGGGGGTGTCCCGGCGCTGTCGGGTCCTCGCCGGCGTCCATCCGCGCCCACAGCCCGTCCTCAGGCCCCGACCGGCGTGACGAGGGCGCCTGGTAACGCCGATCCAGTCGCGGCATCCGGTGGCCTCGCAACACCAAAGTGACGCCGGCTGCGACGAGCAGGATCGCGCCACCTGCCGCGAAGCTGGGTCCCGCGGGCAGCAGTGTGGTGGTCTCAGCGTGGACTGACCCGGCGGACCATCCGGCCGCCGACATGGCGGCCGCGGTCAGCCAGCCCTCGTCAGGCGCCTGCAGCACCCCAAGGATTGGTGGGATCGCCACCACCAGCAATAACCCGCCGAACAGCCGCCGTACCCACCCGCCGGTGGCCAGCACTGCGGCCACTGCGGCCAGCGCGAGCACGGCCAGTGGCGTCAGTGCGGGCAGGACCTTGGAGCCGTCCACTCGGATCGGGACGATCCCGCGTTTCGGCACCTGAAAGTCGACCCACGCCCAGCCGAGCATCGCAGCGGCACCGAGCGCCACCGCGGCGGCGACCAGCAGCGCGACGGTGGCCGTGAGCTCCCTGCGCGACGCAGCGCCCTCAGGCACGCAGCGACCCGGCCGGCTCACCGACTGCTACCCGCAAGGTGCCCGCAGCGGCGATGGCAGCGAGCACCGCGCCTGCCTTGTTCAGGCACTCGGTGTCCTCGGCCACCGGGTCAGAGTCGGCGACGATGCCCCCACCGGCTTGCACGTAGGCCACTCCGTTGCGGACCAGCGCGGTGCGGATGGCGATCGCGGTGTCGGCGTCCCCGGCGAAGTCCAGGTAACCAACCACTCCCCCGTACACGCCTCGCCGGGTTGGCTCCAGCTCCTCGATGAGCTCCATCGCCCGGGGCTTGGGAGCTCCCGACAGCGTCCCAGCAGGAAAGCACGCGGTCACCGCATCGAAGGCGGTGTGTCCGGCCGCCAGCTCGCCGGTCACCGTCGAGACCAAGTGCATTACGTGGCTGTAGCGCTCGACCCGGAAGAAGTCGGTGACGTGCACCGAGCCGGGTCGGCACACCCGGCCGACGTCGTTGCGACCGAGGTCGACGAGCATGAGGTGCTCAGCACGCTCCTTCTCGTCGACCATCAGGTCCTTCTCCAGCCAGGAGTCCTCGTCCGGGTCGGCGCTGCGGGGGCGGGTGCCGGCGATCGGGTGTGTGGTGACCTTCCCGTCCCGCACGGTTACCAGGGACTCTGGGCTGCAGCCGACGATGCTGAACTCATCGAGAGCGAGCAAGTACATGTACGGGCTGGGGTTGGTGGTGCGCAGCACCCGGTAGATGTCCAGCGGGTCGGCGTCGGTTGCCATCTCGAAGCGTTGGGACACGACCACCTGAAAAGCCTCGCCGGCGCGGATCGCCTCCTTGGCCGTTTCGACCGCGGCGTGATGCTGCTCGGGGCTGCGGCGGCGCAGGAACTCCGGAGCCGGCCGGGTGAACACCGCTGCGCTGGCGGGCGCCGGCGTGCACAGCTGCGCGACCATCGCGTCCAATCGGGCCACCGCGTCGTCGTAGGCCTCGTCAACGCGCTCAGGAGAGTCGTCCCAGTTGATCGCGTTGGCGATGAGAGTGACGGTGCCCTCATGGTGGTCTAGCGCGGCGAGATCGGTGGCTAGCAGCATCACCAGCTCGGGCACTCGCAGATCGTCGACCGCGAGCTCAGGCAACCGTTCCAGGCACCGGACCGCGTCATACCCGAGGTAGCCGACCATTCCGCCGGTCAGCGGCGGCAGGCCGGGCAACGGCTCGGTATGCAGCGCGGCCACGGTTTGGCGCAAGGCCTCCAGCGGGGTGCCCGCCCACGGTGCGTCCACTCCGGGTAGCCCCACCGGCGGTGACCCGCGCCAAACCGTGTCACCGCCGGACTCGGTGAGAGTGGCTGCGCTATGTACCCCGACGAACGACCAGCGCGACCAGGACGACCCGTTCTCCGCTGACTCGAACAGAAACGTGCCAGCCCGGCGGCTGGCAAGCTTGCGGTATACCCCCAGCGGGGTCTCGCCGTCGGCGAGCAGCGTCTGAGTCACCGGGATCACCCGGTGATGGGTGGCCAGGGCACGAAACTGCTCCCGGTCCAGGTGCAGGTGTCCGACGCCGTTGTTGCCGATGCTGACCATGCAGCCATTGTGCCCACCGTTTGACGCCGGGTGACGACCGGCATACCTTTTCTTCTTCCGTTGAAAAGAGGAACTGGAGTGCCGACTGTGCCCGATGAGCAAGCCCGTCCCCGTGGGCGCCGTCGCGCCGGCGAGGACACCCGCGCGGCGTTGCTCGACGCTGCCAGGGTGGAGTTCACGGAGCGCGGCTTCGACGGGGCCACCGTGCGCACGATCGCCCTCCGCGCCGGGGTGGACGCCGCGATGGTCAACCACTGGTTCGGCGGCAAGGACGGGCTGTTCGTCGCCGCCATGGAGATCCCGGTCAACCCCGCCGAAATCGTCCCACGGATCCTCGAGGGCGCTCCAGAGCAGCTCGCCGAGCGAATCCTGCGCACCTTCCTGTCCGTCTGGGACACCAACGGTGGTGGAGCGCTGGCCGCGCTCATGCGCAGCGTGGCCAGTCATGAGGAAGCCGCGCGGATGATGCGCGAGTTCGTCAGCCGCGTGATCATCGGACGGATCGTCTCCGCGGTGGCCCCAGACCGGCTCGATCTGCGTGCCGCACTGTGCGGCACCCAGATCGCCGGACTGGCGATGATCCGGTACGTGATTCGCCTCGAACCGCTGGCCTCCGCCGACCACGACACGGTGGTCGCTGCGATCGGCCCCAACCTGCAGCGCTACCTGACTGGCACCTTGTGAGTGCGTAACAGTGTTCTAGCACTGAGTGCCACTCACGAGCAGTGACGTGCTGAAACAGGTCCCGGATCCGGTATGGCAGGCTGGGCCGATCTGGTCGACGACGACCAGCAGCGCGTCGCCGTCGCAGTCCAGCCGCACTTCGTGCACGTGCTGGGTGTGTCCGGAGGTCTCGCCCTTGATCCAGTAGGCCTGCCTGCTGCGCGACCAGTAGGTGGCCCGGCCAGTGGTCAGCGTGCGGTGCAGCGCCTCGTCATCCATCCAGCCCACCATCAGTACCTCGCCGGTGCCGCGTTGCTGCACCACGGCGCAGACCAGCCCATCGACGTTGCGTTTGAGCTTCCCGGCGATTGCCGGATCCAGGGCACTCACCGCACCGTCACCCCAGCCATACGCAGGCTGTCCTTGACATCACCGATCCGCAACTGTCCGAAATGGAATACGCTGGCGGCGAGCACCGCGTTGGCGCCGGCCGCCACCGCAGGGGCGAAATGCCCCACCTCGCCCGCGCCGCCACTGGCGATCACCGGGACCGTGACGACGGCTCGCGCCGCGGAGATCATCTCAAGATCGAAGCCCGCCTTGGTGCCGTCGGCGTCCATCGAATTGAGCAGGATCTCCCCCACGCCCAGCTCCTGGCCGCGGGCAGCCCACGCAACGGCATCGATACCGGTGCCACGGCGCCCGCCGTGGGTGGTCACCTCAAAACCGGATGGCGTTGCTGACTCGCCGGGCGGCACCCGGCGAGCATCCACCGAAAGCACGATGCACTGCGCACCGAAGCGATGGCTGGCCTCACGCAACAGCTCGGGACGGGCCACCGCGGCGGTATTGATGCTCACCTTGTCTGCACCCGACCGCAGCAAGCGGTCCACATCGGACACTTCCCGAATTCCTCCACCGACGGTGAGCGGGATAAAGACGCATTCCGCGGTGCGGCGGACCACGTCATAGGTCGTCTCCCGGTCCGCCGAGGACGCGGTGACGTCGAGGAAGGTCAGCTCGTCAGCGCCCTGCGCGTCATAAGCGGTAGCCAACTCGACCGGATCACCGGCGTCGCGCAGTGCGGTGAAGTTCACCCCTTTGACCACCCGGCCGGCATCAACATCCAGGCACGGGATCACACGCACGGCAACAGCCATTCGTCCAGCCTAAGCGGGCGAGCACGGCGTGCGGACACATCGGGCAACAGAGCACGACACGCGCGGCGGATGGGGGTCAGCGCGCGGCGGCCAGCGCGTCGGGCAACGTGAGCGCCCCGGTGTACAGCGCTTTACCGATGATTGCGCCTTCCAGGCCCTTGGGGGTCAGCGCGGCCAATGCGGCCACGTCGGCAGCTCCGGAGATCCCACCGGAGGCGATCACCGGCGCTTCGGTTTGGGCGCAGACAGCACGCAGCAGGTCCAGGTTTGGTCCGCGCAGAGTGCCGTCTTTGGTCACATCAGTGACCACGTAGCGCGGGCAGCCGTCGGCGTCCAGGCGTTCCAGGACCTCCCAGAGGTCGCCGCCCCGAGCAGTCCAGCCGCGCGCGGCGAGGATGTGTTGCCCATCGACGATGCGCACATCGAGCCCCACCGCGATCCGCTCGCCGTGCTCCGCGAGCGTCGCCCGGCACCAGGCTGGATCCTCCAGAGCCGCGGTGCCCAGGTTCACCCGGGCGCATCCGGTGGCCAGCGCGCGCTGCAGCGACGCATCATCCCGGATCCCGCCGGAGAGCTCCACCGCGATGTCCAACCTGCCCACCACCTCGGCCAGCAGTTCGGCATTGGAGCCCCGACCGAACGCCGCGTCCAAATCGACCAGGTGAATCCACTCGGCACCATCGGCCTGCCAGGCCAGCGCGGACTCAACCGGGTCGCCATAACACGTCTCGGTGCCGGCTTCCCCCTGCGTGAGGCGGACGGTCCGGCCGCCGGCGACGTCCACCGCGGGCAGCAGCACGAAACTCACCGGCTTACCCTAGACCGCTCACGACCGTTCCTTGTCCCTGCCCAGCAGCCAGTACAGCAGGCCCATCAGTATCGCTACGAGAGCCAGGACCAGCCAGGTCGGTGCCTGCAGCACCGCCAGCGCCGAGTAACCCACCGAGGCCACCATCGCCACCACCGCGAGCAGGGCCACCGCCCGCACGCAGCCCGCGTTGCCTGGCGGCATGCCGTATCTGCCCATCGGCTATAAGATCTCGATCCAGTTGCGTAGCAGTTGCGCGCCGGCGTCGCCGGATTTCTCGGGATGGAACTGGGTGGCCCACAGCGGCCCGTTCTCCACCGCGGCGACAAACGGCTCGCCGTGCTCGGCCCAGGTCACCAACGGGGGCACCAGCGGCTCGGAGCTCTCCAGCTCCCAACGGCGGACGGCGTAGGAGTGCACGAAATAGAAGCGGGTGTCCGCGTCGAGGCCGGCGAACAACCGCGAGCCCACCGGTGACGCCACGGTGTTCCACCCCATATGCGGCAGCACGTCAGCCTTCAGCCGCTCCACAGTCCCGGGCCACTCGTCGCAACCTTCGGTCTGCACGCCGTGCTCGACGCCACGGCTGAACAACACCTGCATGCCCACACAGATGCCGAGGACCGGACGACAGCCAGCCAGCCGGCGACCGATGAGGCGATCACCATGCACCGCGAGGAGCCCGGCCATGCAGGCAGCGAAGGCACCGACTCCGGGCACCACCAGCCCGTCAGCGGTCAGCGCGGCGTCGACATCAGCGGTCACCTCCACCTGCGCCCCAGCGCGGCGCAACGCCCGCTCCACTGACCGCAGATTCCCCGACCCATAATCCAGCACAACCACGTCGACCACCCCACCAGCGTGCTCTACCCCCATTCAGCGGGCTCAACGGGGTAAACAGGGCGCCCATAACCCCGCTGAGCCCGCTGAATGCGTCATCCTGTCGATGTGAAGATGGACAACGGATCTGGGCTACGCACCGAGGACCTGATGCGGCACTTGGCTGATCTCGTCACGCGCAGTTACGAGGGCGCCGAGTCGTGGCCGGACCGGCTGGCCGTCTTCTATCGGGCGGTCGAGTTGCTCGATCCGGTGGTCCGGGGTGTCCTCGTCGACGCCGACACGACATTCCTGGAAGGCACCGGTGACATCAGCCGTCATAGCGTCGAGCACCGCGATGGCAGTGTCGGCGAGCATTGGGAGCTGTCCTGGCCCCGGCAACGCGAAGCCGTGTCCCGAGACGGCGGCCCGGTTGCGCCGGTCGAGGTGATCGCCTGGTTCCGGCGCAGCTTCAACCACGCCCATCTACGCGGGTCGACCGCAGGGGACTGGCCGCTACAGGTGACGAGCGCTGACGACGCCGAGCGACAGATACCGATCGTGCGGGCCATCGTCGAGGCTGAGCTACACCAGCGGATCTACGAAGGGCGGTACCCGGTGATGCCCGTCGCGGTGACCAAGTACGGCCTTCCACCCAGCTGAACCACAGTCACACGGCAGCTGCGGCCTTGCGGGCAGCTACCAGCACCGGGTCCCAGACCGGGGAGAACGGTGGCGCGTAACCGAGATCCAGGCTGGCCATCTCCTCGACTGTCATCCCGTTCCACAGCGCGACGGCGCACACGTCCACCCGCTTACCCGAGCCTTCCCGGCCGACGAGCTGCGCGCCGAGCAGCCGCCCGGTGCCGCGCTCGGCGATCATCTTGACGGTGATCGGGGTGGTGCCGGGGTAGTAGCCGGCGCGGGTAGTCGACTGCACCGTCACGCTCACCGGTAGGAACCCCGCTGCGTGTGCTTCAGCCTCCAGCAGCCCGGTCCGGCTGACCTCAAGGTCGCAGACCTTGCTGACCGCCGTGCCGACGATGCCGGGAAAGGTGGCGTAGCCACCGCCCAGGTTCGCGCCGATCACCCGGCCGTGCTTGTTGGCGTGCGTGCCCAACGCGACGTGCACCCAGCGCTGCGAGACCCGGTGCAGCACCTCGACGCAGTCCCCACCCGCCCACACCCCGTCATGGCCGCGCACTCTCATCCGCAGATCGGTCAGCACGCCGCCGTGCTCGCCCAGCGGCAGCCCGGCTGCGCCCGCCAGCTCGGTGGCTGGCCGCACGCCCAGACCCAGTACGACGATGTCCGCGGGAAGCGTTCCGCCCTCGGTGCCCACACCCGACACCCGGCCGTCAGGACCAGTCTCGAAGCCGGTGACCGCGGTGTCGATGAGCACGGTGATCCCCATACCCTGCATCGCCTCGCGAACCAAGGCACCCATGTCCGGATCGAGGGTCGTCATCGGCTCCGCGGCTTGGTCCACCAGCGTGACCGCTAAGCCGCGCCGCGCCATCGCCTCGGCCATCTCGATACCGATGTAGCCCCCGCCGACCACGACCGCCCTACGCGGCTGTCCGGTCAGCCCGGCCAGCAGGGCGGCACCATCGTCAAGGGTCTGCAGGCCATAGACGCCCGGTGCGCCCACGCCGGGCAGGTTCGGGCGCACCGGCACCGCGCCGGTGGCCAGCACCAGATCGTCGAACTCGACCTGATAGCTCTTATCACTGTCGAGGTCGGCAACGGTCACCGTGCGGGTGTCCAGGCCGATCTCGGTGACTTCGGTACGGACCCGCAGGTCGATCCCGTTGGCCCGATGCTCGTCGGGGTTGCGGGCGATCAGCGCGTCGGCACCGGCGACGTCTCCCGTCACCCAGTACGGGATGCCGCAGGCCGAGTAGGACACGTGGTGGCCGCGCTCGAAGGCCACCACCTCCAGCGCGTCCCGACCCGCACGCCGCAACGCCTGCGAGGCCGCACTCATCCCGGTCGCATCAGCGCCTACAACCACCACTCGTCTCGTCATGCCGGCATGCTCCCGCGCCGGATCCGATCACAACAGCCAGGCGACGCCGCCGACACCGGCCAGTACAGCGCAGGAACCGAGCGCGACGGCGAGCGGCCGCGAGGTGCGCCAGGTTGCGACCACACCGCCGAGCAGGAAACCAGCCAGCGCCAGCAGGCCGATGCCGATCACAGCACGCCCTTGGTGGACGGCACCCCGCAAGTACGCGAGTCGAACTCGACCGCGGCGCGCAACGCCCGGGCCAGCGCCTTGTACTGCGCCTCGGTGACGTGGTGCGGGTCGCGGCCGTGCAGCACCCGGATGTGCATGGCCAGCTGCGCGTGGAAGGCCAGCGTCTCGAAGACGTGCCGGTTGAGCACCGTGGGGTAGTTGCCTCCCACCACGAAACCGGCCATCGCGTCGGGCTCGCCGGTGTGCACGCAGTACGGGCGCCCGGAGACATCCACCGCCACATGCACGAGCGTCTCGTCCATCGGTACCCAGCCGTCCCCGAATCGCCGGATGCCCGATCTGTCCCCCAAGGCCTCGCGTAGCACCTGCCCGAGCACGATGGCAACGTCCTCGACGGTGTGGTGGGCGTCGATGTCGACATCACCGGTGGCCCGTACCACGAGGTCGAATGCCGCATGCTTGCCCAGCGAGGTGAGCATGTGGTCGAAGAACGCGACACCGGTGGTCACCTCGGTGGTTCCGGTGCCGTCGAGATCAAGCTCGACGAGCACCGAGGATTCCTTGGTCACCCGCTCGACCCTGGCCGTACGGCTCACGGTTCCTCCTGCGCTAGGACCGCTGCGCTCGCGGCCAGGAACGCATCGTTCTCCGCGGGGGTGCCCACGGTGACTCGCAGGTGATCCCCGATTCCGACGTCGCGGATCAGCACATCATGTTCTAGATAGCGGCGCCACGCGGCAGCCGCATCGGCGAACCGCCCGAACAGCACGAAATTGGCGTCCGATGGGACCACTTCGGCGCCCAGGTCGCGCAGCGCCGCGATGACGCGCTCCCGCTCTCGCACCAGTAGCGCCACGGACTCCAGGGTGGCAGGTCCGTGACGCAGCGCGGCCTGGGCGGCCGCCTGGGTCAACGTCGAGAGGTGGTAGGGCAGCCGCACCAGCAGCAGCGCATCCACCACCGCGGGTGCGGCAGCGAGGTAGCCCAGCCGTCCGCCGGCGAACGCGAACGCCTTGCTCATCGTCCTGCAGACCACCAGCCGGTCCGGGAACTGCCCGAGCAGCCCGGCGGCGCTGCGCGCGTTGCTGAACTCGCCGTAGGCCTCGTCGACCACCACGATGCCCGGCGCGGCAGTCAGCACGGCCGCCAGGTCCACTGGCGGGATCGACTGCCCGGTGGGGTTGTTGGGACTGGTGACGAACAGCACGTCGGGCCGGTGCTCCTCGATCGCGGCCACCGCACCCTCAGGATCCAAGGAGAAATCCGCCCGCCGCGGTGCCGGGATCCATCGGGTGCGCGTGCCTGCGGAGATGATCGGGTGCATCGAGTAGGACGGCGTGAAGCCCAGCGCGCTGCGGCCGGGCCCGCCGAAGGCCTGCAGCAGCTGTTGAATGATCTCATTCGACCCGTTGGCAGCCCACATGTTCGCCACGGTCAAGGGCACACCGGTGCGCCCGGCGAGGTAACCGGCCAGGTCGGTGCGCAGCGCGACGGCGTCCCGGTCGGGGTAACGGTGCAGGTCACCGGCCTCCTGCTGCACTGCGGCGGCAATGTCGGCGACCAGGGCGGGCGGCGGCGGGTAGGGGTTCTCATTGGTGTTCAACCGCACCGCCACGTCGAGTTGCGGTGCACCGTAGGGACTGTATCCCCGCAGGTCATCGCGTAGCGGCAGGTCGGCGAGTCTCACATCGCAGCCGATCCCGCCGGCCACCACGGTCACGACGCGGTCCCGCGGAACCGGGCGGTGATTGCCTGACCGTGCGCGGGGAGGTCTTCGGCTTCCGCGAGCGCGACGACGTGGTCACCGACTTTCACCAGCGCGTCCTCGTCATACTCGATGAGCTGGACACCGCGCAGGAAGCTCTGCACCGACAGCCCCGAAGAGTGCCGGGCGCAGCCTCCGGTGGGCAGCACGTGGTTGGAGCCGGCGCAGTAGTCACCCAGCGAGACAGGTGCGTAGGCACCGACGAAGATCGCTCCGGCATTGCGTACGCGGCGGGCCACCGCAGCCGCGCCGGCGGTCTGGATCTCCAGGTGCTCGGCCGCATAGGCGTCCACCACCGACAGCCCAGCGTCCACATCGGACACCAGGATGCAACCCGACTGCGGTCCGGTCAGTGCAGTGCGGATCCGATCGGTGTGCTTGGTGGCCGGAACCTGCCGGTGCAACTCGACGTCCACGGCGTCGGCCAGCGCCACCGAGTCGGTGACCAGCACGCTGGCGGCCAGGGTGTCAT
>JALZDU010000219.1 GCA_030862405.1 Actinomycetota bacterium
GTGGAACCCGGCGCACCGACGCGACAGTCGGACCCCGACCCTACCCATGAACAGGGAAACCATGATCAAGATAAAAGCGAATGGGCTACCCGGCCGCGAAGTTCATCTGCTACCGGCCCACCGATGAGTGGCGGCGCTGCTCGGATCGGCCCGGCCGGTCATCACTTGCTCGGTTAGGGTGGTACATCGACGCATTCGGGGATTTTGGTCCCGTAGGGCGTACCGGCTGGCAGCTTGTTTTCTACGCCATCTGGATAGGTGGTGTAGACCCCAGGGATGTAGAGACCGTGGGGGTCAATGCGGTACCAGATGTCGTTCTCCTTCTCTCGCTTCTCACCGGCGTAGGTTACTAAGACCACGTTCACCAGGGTTCCGTTGGACACCTGGCACACGATGTCCAGTTGTGTGTTGGGGCCGACGGTGTAGGGTGGGGTGCCAATCTCCTCCGGGGATGGTCGCGGAGTCTCGTGGAGTCCAACTACCCCTTGATAGTCGGCGCGGCGGTAGGTTGGTATCGCTGGTAGTTTTGTCACGGAGGTTTCGTCGGTCCACTTCGGTCCGTAGATCATGATAAGGATCGCGACCCCAGCTCCCAGGAGCGCAATTCCTACCACCGTCCCCGTCCAAACGGCAACCTGGATCAGCACTGGACGCCGCCGTTCGCCGTGCGCTGTGTCGTCCGGAGCACCTTCCGTTGTACCGTCGGACGAAGCGTCGCCGAGCGCCTGGCCGTTGGTCGTGACCGGCCGAGCATTTAGCTCCTGGCGGATCTTGGGCATGTGTTCCTCGATGCAGTACTTGGCGCAGAAGGTGGAGAGGCGGGCTCGTCCGTCGTCTCGAGTCATTGATTTGGTTAGCGATTCCATGGCGGGTACGAACTCGCCGAGCAGCCCTTTTTTGGCCTTGTCCGGAATAATTCTTGCGGGCTGGGTGGTGATGTGAGCACAAATACGGCGTGCTTCCTTCATAAGGTCTCGGTCCGAGAGTGCTCCGTACCATTCTAAGGCGCGCCTGTAGGCGACATCGTCCAGGAGGTTAGCTGCCCAGGTCATACTCGTGCTTAGAATCGATGCGGTGTCTCTCAATTCGTTTGGCACTCTGTTTCTTCTTGGACGGGAACGGAAGTCCGCGCGGAGCGCAAGAGCACCACCTATGCCATAGAGGATGCCGTTCAGCGCGGGATTCGGTGTGGGCTGTGCGCCGCCCAGTTGGGCAGCACCCCATCCCAGGAACCCACCGCCGGCGCCGGCGAGGGCGAGATACACCGCGATCCCAAGAGGAGTACCGAGGTGGCTCCAGCTGTACCAGCACTGGTAGTAGCGGAAGGGGAAGCCGAAGACGCTAAAGACGCCCGCGACGATGATCGCTACGAAGAGTGACAACGTACGCTCCTGTGTAGCCGTTCTCGAGGACGTGTCCAGTGGCAAACGGTAGAGGTAGTATGCGAGGGGCCACCAGGGGCACACCCTGTGCAACGGACGAGGACGACGTGAGACATGGTAAGCGGGGGGCCGCCACCGCCGAGCGGCGACGCGACCGGTGCGGAGCTCGCGAGAACGCGTCGTCGGGCGCTCGAAGCCGCAGTCCAGGTCTGGACCGACGCCGGGTGGCCGCGGACGCCGCTGGCACCCGAGCGCTACGAGCAGCTCCAGACCCACCTGTGTGACTATCTGGAGGTTCGCTTCGCCAATCGCTTCAGTCAGGCAGAGAAGAACGCCATTGTCATAGCGACACTCATAAGCTTCATGGCCCCATTATATGCCCGACCGCTCGTGAAGGAAGTGCCGAATCCCGGAGATTTGCTGCATCGAGTTGAGGACGAGGCGCTCGGCCGGCTCGCGCCTTCACCATCGTCCAACGACGTCGTTGGATTCAGAAGCCGTAGTGTCGATCAGGAGGATGAGGCGCTCTGTGCGTATCTGTTCTCCTACCATATCACCGTATCGGACGTGAAAGCGACGTTGGAATTTCTTGTCCTCAAAGGTGAGGTGTTTGAGTACCTTGCGGTGACTCAGTACCTGGACCTTGCCAATTTTGAACGTACGAGACGTCCGCTGTTTTGGGAGGTCGTGGACAAACTCAAGCCATTGGAGCGTAAGCTCGGAATAGTCATCGATGAGCACGTGGTTCAGGCGGTCTTGTTAAGGTTCTGGAACCGCCTACCCTCTGCCCAAGCTGATAAGTGATGGTCAAACCCCCGGACGGACTGAACACCAACATACGTGGGGACGACGCGCTCAAGCAATTCGCTGAGTCGCTGGGGGCAGAGTCAGACGTAGACGCTGCGACAATGCGGGAAGCCCTAACTATACTGTGTGGCCATCTACTGAGAAAGTACGCCTCGATCTCTCGCCAAGACGTCGCTGATGTGGCTCAGGACGCGGTGGCCCGAGTGGTAGCGAAATCGAACGCCGGAGCTCTTCGAAGCGATCTCAATCCGACAGTGTACCTGCTGCGTACAGCAGAACACATGGCGATCGATCATCTGCGGCGTAAAGGACGCAACCGCGAGGACGTGGTACCGCTCGAGGAACTCGTCAATACGACCCTCACTGACGATGAGGCTGCCTCGGTATTCGAACGCAAGGCCACTGCTCAACTGGTGTACAATGCCCTGACCCAGGTGCAAAGGAGCGGTGATGCCACGGGTTTCCGTGTCGCCACCTACGTGCTCGACGAGATCCAGAAGACGGGAACAATGCCCAGTAATCGGCAGACGGCTAAAGCGTGCGGTCTAAGTCATACAGCTGTTGCTAAAGCCCTGGTGCGGCTGCGCGCGTACTTCAGTGACACCTAATGTAAGCCTCGCTGCTGCAGCCTATTAAACGTCACGACGCTCTAGCAAGTCAATCGGCGTTATTGACTTGCTGCTGGGCCCTTTCGGAGAGCTTGCTCGGCAAGTTCAGCACGGTGAGCCCAGTAGCTGACGCCCGCAGGATCAGCCTCGTCCACCGCCGCCACCTCAGCCATGACCTCGTAGGCCAACGAGGTCAGAGTCAGAGTACAGTGACCGTCTGCGTCGACCGCGTGGGCCGGTGTAGCGAGGCCGAGGGTCTCAAGCGCAGCCCGCGAACCGAACGGCAGCAGCTGGATAGTTGCCTGGGCGATCGAAGCTGGCGCACCATGAAGGCTTGCCAACGTTGCGCTCAAGTCTTCGTGCAAGAAAGGCAGCACCTCCGCTGCAGTTCTTCGACGCCCGCCACCCGCTGGGGCGGACTCTTTGTACTGCGCGGGGTTCCTCATGGCACTCCTCCTGTTGTTCGCTCTACCTCATACATACGTTGGTGCCCGCCCAGTGGCAACCATCGGGCTCGTCCTGGCCGTAGCACAACACGCAGCGTGACCGGTGCGCAGGCTCGTGTTCCTACTCGGCGCCCTCGACGAGCCCAGCATGCTGCTGCGGGGGTTCCTGCCACTGAGCTTCCCGCAGGGCACCGACCAGCTGCCCGCGACCTCCGGGGAAAGGCTGGGCGGCCACCCGGTGACCGTGCTCCACCCGGGACCGCGGGTCGCCGGCGTGGTCGGCCAAGCCTTCGCCAAGCGGCTGCGGCTGGTGTTCACCACCGGCCCAGCGGTGCCCCGCATCGTGGAGATCGGCGCTCGAGACCATAGCAATCCCCGCCAGGCCAGCAGCGCCGCGGAACAAGCCACACCAGCTGCACAGGGATAGCGCCTCGAGTTCCGGTCGAGTACCGATGAGCATCCGCAGGGTGCAAGGAGCTGGTCGCGGCGATGCGCCAGTTCTCCACCCGGGTCCGCTTGGGCGTGGCGTCGATGTGTAGGGCGGCCACCGCGTGATTCTTCGAACTGAGTTCCCGCTCAAGATCGAGGAGACCACGTGATGACCACACCGTCGAGTGTCGACCCTGCCCGGTTCCTGCACGAGCAGCTGGCGTCCGCGTCGCCGGACCTGCTGCGTTCGATGTTGACCACGTTCGTGGACACGCTGATGTCGGTGGAGGCCGACGCGATCTGCGGCACACCCTACGGCCAGCCGTCGCCCGAGCGCACGAACGTGCGCAACGGCTACCGGCACCGCGAGTTCGACACCCGTGCTGGTGCACTCTGGACGTCGCGACCGGCGAAGCTGCGCGAGGGCAGCTACTACCCCGATTGGCTGCTGGAGCGGCGTCGGCGGGCGGAGCGGACGCTGAGCACGGTGGTGGTGACCTGCTACCTGCTCGGGGTGTCCACGCGGCGGTTGGCTCGGGTTCTTCCGCAACCTGACCGCCCGCGGCCTGACCGGTGTGGCACTGGTCACCAGCGACGCCGAGCCCGGTGTTGCCGCCACCGGATTGACCGCTGACACTGCCTCAGATCAAGCTCTTCGACACTTGGATCGCCAAGGATTCCGCCGTAGACATACGTGAGTCAGCAAGGAGACGCAACATGACAACTTCGCCCCGCATCCGCAAGAACATCGACAGCCTGACGCCGGAGGAGCTCGCCGACTACGAGCACGCGTTCTCGAAACTTCAAGAGATTTCTGACACCGATCCCGACAGCGTCGACGGCCTCCAGTACTTCCAGGATCTCCACAACACCATGGTCGGCCCGTGCGAGCACGCCAACGACACTTTCCTGCCGTGGCACCGCGCGCACCTGTTCCTGTTCGAGGAAGCGCTGCGTCGCTCGGACCCGCCGCGCACCGCGAACGTGACGCTGCCCTACTGGGACTGGTCGGCACTGCCGAGCGGCACGCGCTATCCCAAGGCGTTCGAGAACACAAACTCCGTCCTGCACCACCCGTTCCGCGACGACACCCCGGTGTGCCGCACCGCCGGTGCCACGCAGTGCGACGCGCTGCCGTTTCCGCGCAAGTTCCTCGAGGAGACGGCCCTCAACAAGTCCGCCTGGTCGAACCCTGATCCCGACCTGAGCTCGACGACCTTCGGCGGTCACGCCGGTGGCCAGATGGACTGCCAGGGACAATTCGGGGACGGGTTCGGCGCCCTCGAGCAGCCCGCGCACAACACGATGCACGACGGGTTCGTCAGTGGCACGATGGCCGACCCAGGGACGTCGGCCGAGGACCCGATCTTCTTCTCCTTCCATTGCTACATCGATCTGCTCTGGGCGCAGTGGCAGGAGGACTTCGAGACCGACACCGGCCTCGACTCCCGCCTGTGCGGGCTGTTCAAGGACCGCGAGCATCTGGAGGAGAACCGCTTCCACGTCAGAGACACTCTCGACCCCGAGGCGCAGCTCGGCTACGTCTACGAGTACACACCCGGCGAGGTGGCCCCGGAGCGTGAGGCCCAGGCGGTGGCTCCCTTCCCGACGCATCCAGCGCTCGACGTCGTCACGAGCGCCCGCAACCGGCCGGCCCTCGTGCGCACGATCTCGCTCACCGTGCCGCAGCCGGGCGTCAAGGACGCGTTGCTGCGGCTCACGGATGTTCACGTTACGAGGCCGTTTTCCTACGGGGCCGACATCTATCTCACGCCCGCTCGCGAGGAGCTACGCACGGAGGATCGCGCGTTCCGGGCGCGGTACCTCGCGAATGTGCTGTATTTTTGGCAATCGCACCACTCGCACGGGGACAACACGCACAACATCACCGTCGACCTGGGCCGCGCCTTGAAGTCTCTCGCCCGCCCGCATGCCGGCGAACTGTGGGTGGTGTCGGTCGCGCTCACCGCGAGAGACAGCGGCGGCAACGGGCACGGCGTGCACGACCGCGGCCACCCTGAGGCCGCAGCCGCGGAGACCGCCAACCCTGCCCAGATGATGAACTTCGGCGACCTGACGCTCGACGTCCGCTGAGGAGGCACGATGACAGCACAGCAGCGACCCCCGGTCTTCGATGTTCACATCCGGCCGATGTTCCGGTTGCTCGACCGCGAGCACATGATGACCCTCGCAACGCCGCCCATCGACCTGTGGGACCTCGACGCGGTGTGGGCCGAGCGCGGCGACATCCTCGCGCGGGTGCGCGGCGAGGGCAGCCAGAACATGCCCGGCGTGCAGGTGGGAGGCCCTTGGCCCCCCGAATGGGTCACGCTGTTCGAACGCTGGCTCGCCACAGGCTCCGACGTCGAGCCCGGACACCATCTCGTGCTTGCCAAGCCGGACGGCCCCTACAAGGTGCGGACACTCAGCGGGAACCGGCGACGGCTGACGGCGACGGTCATCGCACCGACGGACGGCTGCCGGGTCTGGTTCGAGCTCGACTCTGTCTCCAGCGGTCAGCGCAACTATACCCTGCATCTGGAACCCGCGTTCCCCAGCCAGCCGGCCGATCCCACGCCGCTACAGGCTATTGACCCCTTCATGAAGGGCGACGCGACAAAGGTCGTCATCCGCGACGCGGACGGCACTCAGGAGGTGCCGATCCCCTAACGCGTAGTCAGAAACTTGCAGTCAAGTGAGCAATGCTTGAAATCTAACCTCGATCTTTCGTAACGGTCGTACGATGATCTCTGTCGGCCTCTGCATTGCTCCTTGGCGCCCTGCGCGGTTTGCTCGAACGCCGCGTCGTCCAGTCCGTCGACCGAGGCCCGGCAGATCAACGCGATCTTGGTGATGCCCTCGCCG
This sequence comes from Actinomycetota bacterium, assembly GCA_030862405.1. Taxonomy (GTDB): domain Bacteria; phylum Actinomycetota; class Actinomycetes; order Mycobacteriales; family Pseudonocardiaceae. Next base: position 6,538 of record JALZDU010000219.1, read on the forward strand.
ACGATCAGGGTCCACGGCCACTGAGGCCGCTGCTGACACGTCGACTGCGCCAGCTCGTCGCCACTGACACCCGTTACGCCGTCGCTGCGATGTCAACAGCCGTCGACCGTGGGACCATTTGTGGGACGAAACTGCGGCTACCGGTGTTGCGCGGGCTATCCGGTGCGGTCCGCGCTGCGAGCGTTGTTGCAGGTAGAGGCTAGATGCGACGGCGTACAGGCCCCTCGTAATGAGCAGGTCGTCGGTTCGATTCCGACAGGCGGCTCCACCCCCTGAGCTGGGGTCCGTGCCTGGAGCGGTGACGATCGCGTAGACCTGTTCGATGGGCATGACCTCGGCGAGGTTGAGGATCGCGAGATGTTGGCGGGTGATGTCGTCTTCGGCACCGGCGAGGAGCTCGAGCGACTCCTCGCGGGTGAGGGGGTGTGGTGTTCGCGAAGG
>JALZDU010000234.1 GCA_030862405.1 Actinomycetota bacterium
AAGGAGAACTTTAGGTCATGGCAGACACCAGCAGCACCTCCACTCAGTCGTCTGGCTCCTCGGGCGCGACCGGCCGCACCGGCGGCACGTCGCCAACGCGGCTGGCCGAGGACACCTCGCACGGCAAGACAACCATCGCGTCCTCAGTAGTGCAGAAGGTCGCTGGGATGGCTGCCCGGGAAGTTTCTGGGGTGCACGCACTTGGCGGTGGGTTGTCCCGCGCGTTCGGCGGGATCCGCGAGCGAATTCCGGGTAGCACCGGTGCCTCCCACACCGCCGGGGTGACGGTCGAGGTCGGCGAGAAGCAGGCCGCGATCGACCTCGATCTCATCGTCGAATACGGCGCCTCTATCGTGGAAATTGCCAGGTCGGTGCGCCGCAACGTCATCGGAACCGTCGAGCAGATGATCGGCTTGGAGGTCATCGAGGTCAACATCGCGGTCAACGACATCCACATCGCAAACGAAGAGGCCGGCGGCGAGGTGGCCACCCCGGTGGCTCGCGTGGAGTGAGCGCCGTTCGTTCGAGGAGTTCACGACCATGAGCTCGACCTCCCCGATCCCATCCCTGCGGCGCCCGTCCGAGCAGCCCGACCCCGGTGAGCTCGCCGATGCCATCGCCGCGGCAGTGCGGGCCCATCCTGCGGTGGCTGACCTCGATGGCGGCCCCTTCGGGGCAATCGCCTGCTACCTTCCAGGCCGCCGAGTGGTGGGGGTACGGGTCGGCGAGCCCGGTGAGCCGGTGGAGGTCTCCGTCGTGGCCCGCCTGGGCACCCCGCTGCCACAGTTGGCCACCGAGCTACACCAGGTGATCACAGCAGTCACCGGATCCAGGGTCATTGATCTGACGATCAATGACGTGGTCACTGGTGACCCGATCCCGGCTCCGGCGACGCCACCGCCACCGGCGAGTCCCCGTTTCAGCACGGAAGGCCGTCCATGATGAACGCGACAACCCTTGGTCTGCTGACCGGGCTCATCCTCGGCCTGGCCGGGGTGATCGGCGGCTTCAGCGGTTTCCTGCTCACCCTGGTGGTCGGTGCGATCGGGTTCCTCGTCGGGCGTGTGCTCGACGGTGAACTCGATCTCAGCCAGGTCTTCAGCGGCAAGGGGCGGGACCGATGACGGTGGCCACCGGGGCTGCCAGCGATCCGCAGCCCGCCAGCGATCCGCAGCCCGCCAGGGACGCCACGGCGACACCGCGCACTACCGTCGACCCGGAGGAACGGGGTCGGTTGAAGATCGACCCATCGGTCCTGCGCAAGATCGCTGAGCACACCGCTGATATGACGCCAGGCACCCTACGCGCCCGCCGTACCGTGGCGGGGGTTGGCTTGGACAGCACCGGAGCCACCGCGCACGTCATTGTCACCGGTCAGCGGGTGGATCTACGGGTGGAACTGGCGCTGTGCTACCCCGGTCCGGTGCGATCCACCGTGGAACAGCTGCGCCGCAAGATAAGTGGCGAGATACTGCGGATCGCCGGCTACCAGGTCCACTCGATCGCCGTGACGGTTACCGGCCTGCTGCCCGAGCCCAGTTTCCGCGTGCACTAAATGGTCTCCCGACCAGGAAGGCACCGATGAGGATCTTGTTACGTATGCTGTCTCCGCTGCTTGGCCTGGCCGTGGCAGCGCTCGGCACCTTCGTCGCGCTGGAGGTCATCTGGTCCTGGGTGCGGCGGGCAGACGGCCATCTTGTCGTGCCGTGGCGGGCGTGGCAGGTGACCTTGCAAGGGTGGACCTGGACCTCCACACCGGTCCGTCTCATCGCCGCCGGGCTGATTGTCGTGGGCCTGCTGCTCCTGGTTCTGGCCCTGCGCTCCGGTCGTCGCGAAGTGCGTTTGACCAATCCTGCACCCGAGATCACCGTCACCACCTCGCCGCAGTCGCTGGCCCGGCTGGTCGGCCACCAGGTCCGCGAACTGGACCACGTCGCCTCCGCCTCGGTCACCGCCACTCCCCGCAAGGTTTCGGTACGGGCCGCCAGCCAACAACCCATCGACGCCGCTCGAGCTGGCATCACCGACGCCGTGCAAACCCTGCTGTCCGACCTGCCGTTGGCCCGCACTCCGCAGGTGCGGGTGACCGTGAGCAACACCGATAAGCCGCTATGACGCCCCCAGCCGCCACGGCAGCCCGCAAGGCCACCGCCCGCGCCGCCGGTGCGCAGCGCACCCTGGTCGGTCTGATCGGGCTGCTGAGCCTGGCCGCCGGAGCCGTCGCTCTCGTAGTCGGCTCCGGGCTGCTTGGTGCCATCCGTGCCGCTCGTCCTGTACTTGACCCGCTCGTGCTGGACACCTTGCGCGCCTACCCAACCTTCGCTCGCGGCGTGGCCATCGTCACCGGCGTGGTCTTGCTCATCCTGGGGTTGCTGTGGGCGGTTCGCGCACTGGCGCCCGAGCGCCGGCCCAATCTGCTCCTCGACCACAGCCCGGATCTTCATCTTGAGATCAGTGCCTCAGCAATTGCTGGCGCGGTGCGTGCTGACGCCGAGACCATCCCCGGTGTCAGCCGCGCCCGCGCCCGCATGGTTGGCGCCACGGCCAACCCCGTTCTGCGTTTGGACCTGTGGCTCGAGGACGGCACCGACGTCCGCGACGTGTACCGCGATCTCGACACCGGGGTGCTGGCCCGCGCCCGCGACAGCCTCGGTGTGGAATCCCTGCCGGCCGCCATCCGCATCGAACTCGACGCCGCGGCGGCCCCCCGGGTCACGTAACTGCGGCGAGGAACCGTGCTGCGATGAACTCCAGTGTCGTCCAATCGGGCTGCCTGTATGAACCGGGCGCGAGCACGAAGCCCCGATGCCCGTCAGCGGACAATCGTTCGGCGACGATCGTGAAACCGGTAAGGGCGAACAGCGCTACTGCGGTTGCCCTGGTCAGGTAGTAAGGGTGATCGATCTTGATTACCGTTTCGATGCTGCCGGTCCGGCGCAGCAAGACATCGATGTCGACGATGTCGACGAACGCTCGCCCGCTCGGCGCCGTCATCTGGCGTAGCCCCGCCAGCGTGCCGCGGACGTCGAGGAGGTGGTCGATGGTCTGGCACAGCAGCACGAGATCCCATCGGCGCTCACCCGGATCGAAGTCCTCAACGAACCCGGTGATCGTTTCCATACCATTGGCGTGGGCAACCGCGAGCTCGTCAGGGGACGGATCAAGGACAGTTGCGCGTGTGTTCAGGCCGGTGGCCAGTACGCTAGCGACCACTCCGGTTGAGCCGCCGACGTCGAGAATCGTCCGCGGCGGGGACGGCAGCAGCGGCAGCACAAACGCGGCCAGCGCGGTGGCGTAGCCATGCTGCTCGAGTTGCACGGTCTCGGCGTCGATGCGGCGGCCGTGGTAGGCCGACACCAGCGGGCGATAGATATCGGCGTAGAAGTGCGCGTACTGCGTGGGGCTCAGCCGTGGACACAGGTAGCCGAGTCCGCAACACCGGCACACCACGAAGGTCGCCGGGTACCCGTAGCGGTCGCGCGAGGCGACCTCGACGGCGTGGCCGCGCACCCCGCACAGGTTGCACGCCACGGGCCAGTCCTTGGCTTGTGCGGCATAGTCGTAACGGAGCGCAGCGATCCGGTCCGAAAAAGCGGACACTAACACAATCTTCATCCATTCGTGCCGACTAAGGAATGCGTAGCGTGACTGTACTCGATTGGGTTCGCCGTGTCGTGGTGGTGGGTGAGGTAGGGCAAGCACACGACGGCAGCCTTGGCATGGCGCACGCGTTCATCGACGCGATCGCCGACGCGGGTGCCGATGCGGTGAAGTTCCAGACCCACATCGCCGCCGCCGAGAGCCGTACCGACGAACCGTGGCGGGTGAAGTTCAGCTACGCCGATGACTCCCGCTACGCGTACTGGAAGCGGATGGAGTTCTCCGCGCAAGCCTGGTCTGGGCTGCGCCGCCACGCCGAGGACCGCGGGCTGGCGTTCCTGAGTTCACCGTTCTCACTCGAAGCGGTCGACCTGCTGCGTCGCGTCGGCGTCGCTGCCTGGAAGGTCGCTTCGGGCGAGGTCGCCAACCCGCAGCTGCTGGACGCAGTCGCGCAGACCGGGGCGCCGGTATTGCTGTCCAGCGGGATGAGTGGCTGGGCCGAGCTCGACAGTGCCGTCGCGCGGCTGCGTGGGGCAGGCACCGGACCGTTGGCGGTCTTGCAGTGCACGTCGGCCTACCCGATCGCGCCGCAGCGGCTCGGGCTCAATGTCCTGGCCCAAATCCGGGACCGCTATGGCTGTGAAACCGGGCTGTCCGACCACTCCGGAACGATTTTCCCGGCGCTCGCCGCGGTCGCACTCGGCGGGCGGGTGATCGAAGTGCACGTGACGCTGTCTCGCGAGATGTTCGGCCCGGACGTGGCGGCTTCGGTGACCAGCAGCGAACTGCGCCTGCTCGTCGAGGGTGTTCGCTATGTCGAAGCGGCGTTGGCAGCGCCGGTCGACAAGGACGAGGTGGCGACCGAGCTGGCACCGATGCGCGCGTTGTTCGGCCGCTCGCTGGTAGCCCGCCGCGCGCTGCCCGCCGGGCACATGCTCGCGGCGAGCGACCTCACCGCCAAGAAGCCGGGCGGCGGGATTCCCCCCGCGCGCCTGGAGTCCCTCGTCGGCTGCCGCCTTCGCCGCGCGCTGCAGCCCGACGAGCCCGTGGGCGACGAGGACATTCGCCCGCTAGATCCGGTAGACACCTCAGGACAGCAGGATGCCGGCCGCGAGTAGCACGGCGGCCAGGGTCAGGGTGATTCGCAGCTGGCGCCCGTGGCGGTTCCATTGCAGGTCCCACCACCTCGCGTCCCGGCTATGGTGACGACCCAGCGCCATCGCCGCGCGCCCGAGACCGAAACCGAGCCCCGCCAGCACCGCCGCGAACCAACTGCCCACCAGCAGCACCGCGACCAGCGGCAGGTAGGGCAGGTTGCTCGGCATATGAGTGCGCAGCCCGCAGCCCATCTCGAAGCCGAACTGCAGTGCCCCGGCGTCACCACCGGCTCCGATCACTGCTGAGGGCACCTGCGCCTTGCGATGCGGTAGCACGATGTGGTGCAGCCCGCACTCGCCGGCAAGTGCGAAGAGCCCCACCGCGACGATCAGACCCGCGCTCACGGCCGGCGGTACCGCCGGCCGCACCAGGCTGCCGAGCGCCACCGCCAGCGTGCCGACGGCAAGCCCCCCGGCAAGCAGACCAACCGTGAAATACGACCGTGACGAATTTCGCCAGACCGGCGAGCTCAGCAGGTGTGCTGAGTTGAGGCTTCACGCTGAGCCGGACAGCGCATAGCCGGCGGTCAGCCCGAGCAACAGCCACGCCAGCGCCCAGCCCCCGTGCGCCACGGACATCACCGCAGCTGCCACCGCCAGCACTACGAGCGCACCGGTCACCATCACCGGACCAGACACGGCTTTCCGCAGGCTTCGCGCCGTCGCCCCGAGCTTCATCGATCAAAGATCTGTGACGGCGGCGGATCCAGTGATTCTGATGGCTCCGGTGATTCTGATGACTCCGGTGATTCTGATGACTCCGGTAGCTCTGATTCCGGCGGTGGTGTCGTCTGAGGGTGAGACAGCGACGCGCTGCAGATCACCGGCTCCGGATTCGGCGCCCCATCGTAGTTGATCTCACCGTCCGCGCATCGGTAAACCATTCCGTCGGCCTCCCAGCGCCAGGCCTCGCGCTGCTCCTCTCCGGCGCGGCAGATGGCGCGTGGCTGGTAACAGGACGACTCGCCGCGCCAATTCTCGAAGCAGCCGTTTTTGAACCAGTTGTCGTCGCCGCAGTACGACGGGTCGTAGGGAGCGCCGTGGCAGATCGGTCCGCCAGGGCCATTGTTATAGCGGCCGCAGTCGGGATATTCGTTGCCCTGTTGCGCCCTAGCAGGACGAGTCAGCGGGATCCAGCTCAGCATGGTGACGCCCAGCGTTATGGCCGCGGTGCCGATGACTGCCAGAAACCCGCGGCGGTGCAGCACCGGTGCAGTGTCGCGGAACTGCACCGCGCGCGGTTCGGCGCCGTAACGGGGTTCATCGAACCTGGGAATCTCTGGGGGTGTCACGATGCTCCTTGCCAGTGCGCCACGGTACTGAGCAGGCTTGCCACCTGAGCACCGAGCCGTTCGGGCGACTGCACCGGCTGCCCCGCCAGCACGGTGCCATCGGAGTCGACGTGCAGCAGGGCCGGTGCCCATGGCACCTCGAGTTCGGTGACGAGCTTGGGGTCCACCCGGGACCTGATGCCGGGCGCGCCGGCCCATCGTTGTCCCGGGGACAACACCTCGAAGCGGGTGCCCAGATGCTCGCGAGCCAACCGGGCGAACGGCTCGTGCACCGTGTCGCAGAAGCTGCACCCGGGGTCGAGCACCAACAGCACGAGGGAACCGGCGCCGGCAAGCTCCGGGACCCGGCGACCTGTGATAGCACGCTGTGGTGGGGCACCGAGCTGTGCCACGTCGGCCTGTAGCTCCCGCAGCTGGCGCAACATCCCCGCCATCGCCAACGTCAGCACCGCCAGACAGGCCCAGGCCAACACCACCGCCGCGGTCAGCACGCTCACGCTGACCGCCCGTCAACTGCCGCCGGCAACGTGTACAGGAGCACGGCGAGCACGATGGCACAGGCGATGAGCAGGACCGCACCCCCACCGCCGGGCAGCGCGGCCGCTGGATACAGTGCCGTAGCGGCAAGGGTCGTGATCGCCAGCACGATGGCACGGGCGATCCCTCCAGGTCCGACTTGGGTGCCCATATGGTTGCACCCGCAGTCCGACTCGTCTCCCCGGTGCCGTCGCCACATCAGGTGACCGGCGAAGAGTAGGTAGATCAGGCATTGGGCGCCCAGCGCCCAGCGCAGTTCGCTGAACCCCCATACCACTGCGGCCACCGAGGGAACCCCGATCATGAATTCGACAACCGCGATGGCCCGGGCCGCGGCGATACCGGTGCCCGCCGCGCGAGCCAGTAGCCACGGCGCCCGCACATGCTCAAGTCCGGCGACAACCAGCAGCATCGCGCCGGCGAGAACCGGCACGCCCAGCACCATCACGTGGGCTCCCAGATCACGTCCAAGCCAACCAAAAAGTCTAGCGCCTCCTCCGGGTCGGCGGTGTCGGCCGGCCCGGGGATCAGCTGAGTGATCGCCGTGGGCGTGGCCAGGACCAGGGATTCTGACCGGGACCGGCCGTGCGCTCCGGTACCCAACGGCTGGCGCCACAGCTCCCCGTGCTGCGTTAGATGCCCCCGGAAGTCGGGGACCGTGAGCTGGCTGGCCCCGGGGCGCTCGATCGTCAGATGGCCGAGCCTAGGGATCTGCTTGGCTACCCGGACCGGCTCGAGCTGAGCTTGCCTGGCGCTGCGTGGCTGCACCAGCATGCCCAGCGGGGTGTCGGTGAGGCGGAACGCATCGAAGACGCCCGTGATCCCGTCGGGGGTGCCGCTGGCCCGGGTGTGAAGCTCGAACCACTGCCCGCGCCAGGCGCTGCGGTAGTCGCCGGGATCGGTGCGGATACCGGTGACGAGCTCTCCACCTCGGTAGGGCTGGTGGGACAGCTGGTCGGGAACGGTGGTGTAGGTGCTGTGCCAGTCGAAGGCGCCCGCCTCTGCGACTGTGACCGCTCGGCGGGCGCCCCGAACCAGGGCGATGAAACCGCATGACCATGGCCTGGACGCGTCCAATGCCGGGCTGCTCAGAACCACCTGGGAGCCGTCCGGTGTGACGAACGAGGTCCCACCCCGCCACGGCCAGTCATACCGCCCGCGTTCCAGCGACGTGATCATGTACAACTCCCGAGACGCAGATTGCCCGCGATCCTCGCACACGCGCCGTCACCGCCGGCATGCGGTGTGTCAGGTCTGCACCAGCTCGGTGGGCACGGTGATCACGTCCACCATCGCGCCGTTGCGTAACACAGTGATGGGCAAGGTGGTACCGATGACCTCGGAAAACAGCTGGCGTTGGATGCCCTGGGCATCGGTGACCGGCTTGCGCCCGGCGCTGAGCACCAGGTCCCCGGCGTGCAGCCCGGCCCGGTCGGCGGGGCTGCCGGGAATGACTTCGACCAGGCGCAGCCCGGAATCCTGCCCGGTCCGTTCGGCGATCGGTGCGGGCAGTGGTGCCGGCACGCCGACCAGCCCGAGGTAACCGCGGCGCACCCGGCCGTCGGCGAGCAGCGCACCGATGATCCGGCGGGTCGTCGCGTTGACCGGCACTGCCATTCCGAGGCCGATACCGGCGACGGCGGTGTTAATTCCGATCACCTTGGCGCTCGCGTCGGCCAGCGCGCCGCCGGAGTTCCCGGGATTGAGCGCCGCGTCGGTCTGGATCACGTCCTCAATGACCCGCACGGCCCGGCCCGCGCGCACCGGCAATGAGCGACCCAGCCCGCTGACTACCCCCGCGGTCACCGATCCGGCGAGTCCCAGAGGATTGCCAACGGCAACCACCAGCTGCCCGACGACGAGCTCGTCAGCGTCACCGAGGACGGCCGCCGGCGGCGTGGCACTGCGGGCTCGCAGCACTGCAAGGTCGGACAGTCGATCGCTGCCCACAACGCCAAAGCGGCTTTCGGTGCCGTCGGTGAATGCTGCGACGCCATCGTGAATGGAGCCCACGACGTGCGCGTTGGTCAGCAGTAGCCCGTCGTCGGCGAAGACGACCGCCGATCCAGCGCCTGGCCCGATTCGCAGGCTTGCCACATGCGGGGTGACTGCGGCAGCGACTGAGCTGACCGTTCGCGAGTAGGAGTCCAAGGGATCCACCGCGCCCACCACCCTCATACTGATTACACCGTTACCCTCGCAACGTTGTGGAGTCACCCGGTGTTCCGCCCAGCGTCCGTACCTGCCATTGGGGAGCCGAATCGCGGTCAGCCGGGCACGCACCATCGCTATTCGGCGCGCAATGGCACTTCTGGCTCTGGCTGCCAGTCCTCGGGTGGGGTTGCCGCGGGGTCCCAGGCCAGGCCGGGGACGCCCCAGCCTTGGGCTCTGAGCATTCTCTTCGCCGCGCGGGCATGCCGGCCGACCAGCCGGTTGAGGTAGATGATCCCGTCGAGATGGTCGGTCTCGTGCTGCAGGCATCGAGCCAGGAAACCGGTGCCCTCCACAGTCAGCGGTGTGCCGTCTGCATCGAATCCAGTAGCCCGAGCCCAGTCGGCCCGTGCGGTGGGAAAGGACTCACCAGGTACCGAAAGGCAGCCCTCCCAGTCGTCTTCGGGGTCGGGCATTGTCTCCGGTCGTTCACTGCTCTCCAGTACGGGATTGACCACCACACCTCGATGTCGAACGCCTTGCCCATCCGGGCAGTCGTAGACGAACACCCGCAGGTCCACGCCGATCTGGTTTGCAGCGAGGCCAACACCCTGGGCCGCCGCCATCGTGTCGAACATGTCGTCGATCAACGCGTACAGCATGCTGCCGAACTCGGTGACGGGCTTGGTGGGGGTGTGCAGCATCGGATCGCCGACGATCCGGATCGGGCGGACGGCCATAGTAGGTCACAGTAATCGTGGTCTGCTTCGCTCCCGGATACCCCTGCTGGCGACGCGCTGTCGGGAGCGCCGCCGGTTCCGCCGGGCTGCCGCGTGGTTCAATGGCCGCCGGAATTACAGTGCTGTGATTCTGACCCACCACCCGCCGGACGCAGTCGCGGGATCGTGAACCGAGGAGCGCTATGGACGCCGCAGCAGCGCTGCCCCCGATCGATGACCACCCTGAGGGTCTGAGTAGCCGGGAACGCGAGATCTTGGCCTTCGAGCGCCAGTGGTGGAAGTACGCCGGGGCCAAGGAGCAGGCCATCCGCGAGCTGTTCGACATGTCCGCCACTCGCTACTACCAAATCCTCAATGGCTTGATTGATCGGCAGGACGCGCTTGTCGCCGATCCGATGCTGATCAAGCGATTGCGCCGGCTGCGGGCGGGTCGCCAGCGGGCCAGAGCCGCTAGCCGGCTCGGCGTCGAACCGCGCCAGCAGAGCCAGACCTAGCGCATGAACACCTCTAATGGGACTGGATCCAGCAGGCGGACGCGGACCGCCGGGCTGGCGCTGCTGGCATTAGCGGTGATTGCCGTCCTGATCGGGGTGCTAGCTGTCACCTGTGAAGACCGGGCCTCGGACACCGGGCCACCGCCGGCCACCTCGACCCATACTCCAGGCAGCGCGTCGGCGGCGCCTTCTGTCATTCCATTTCCACCGCCAGTGACGTCAAGTCCCGCTGAAGCACTCGAAACCCCCGCTCCCCTGGAAATCCACGAAACCCCCGAAATCCCCGCTGCCGGCCCGCCGGACCGCGGGCCGGGCTCAATGGCCAGCGGCAAGGGTCACAGTCGCGGCGAGGTGCGGGTCTACAACAACAGCACCATCAGGGGCTTGGCCGCACGCGCCGCGGATGACCTCACTGCCGCGGGTTGGACGGTGGTCGAGGTCGGCAACTACGCGCAGGGAACGATTCCCACGACCACCGTGTACTACCAGGAGGATACTGATCAACGCGACGGCGCTGAGGCCCTCGGTGCCGAGTTCGACATGCGCGTCGAACCCCGATTCCCGGGCATCGCGAACGCCGATCCCGGCTTGATCGTGATCGTCACGAACGATTATGTGTCCCCGTGATCGCTGAGCATCAGTTGGGTCGTCCGGCAGCGTAGCTGGCCAGAGCGGCAAGCTGAACCGGATCCAGGGACGGGCGGATGGCTTGGCGTGCGGCGGCCAGTTGCGCCGCGGTCACCTCGGTGGCTTCCAGCGATTCGCGCATGGCTGTGAGCGCGGCCTCACGGATCAGCGCTGCGCAGTCCGCTGCGGAGTAACCCGCCAGGTCCGCGGCCAGCGCGCCGAGGTCGACGTCGGCCGCCAGCGGGGTGTTGCGGGCCGCGGATCTCAGGATCGCCGTGCGTGCGTCAGCGTCCGGTGGCGGCACGTACACCAGACGCTCCAGGCGGCCCGGCCGTAGCAGTGCCGGGTCGATGAGCTCAGGGCGGTTGGTGGCGCCCAGCACCACCACGTCGCGCAACGGCTCCACTCCATCGAGCTCGGTGAGCAGCGCGGCCACCACTCGGTCGGCAACGCCGGTGTCAGAAGACCCACCGCGCCGGGGGGCCAGCGCGTCGGCCTCGTCCAGGAAAATCAGCGCAGGTGCGGCGTCGCGAGCGCGGTGGAACAGTTCGCGCACCGCACGCTCCGACTCGCCGACCCACTTGTCCAGCAATTCGGCGCCCTTGACGGAGAACACGTTAAGGGCTCCGGATCCGGCCAACGCGCGGACTATAAAGGTCTTGCCACAGCCGGGTGGTCCGTAGAGCAGCACGCCGCGCGGCGGGTCGATGCCGAGCCGGGTGAACGAGTCCGGGTAGCGCAGCGGCCACAGCACCGCCTCGGTGAGCGCCTGCTTGGTCTGGGCCATGTCGCCGACCTCGTCCAGCGTCAGCCCACCGGTGGTGATGGTGTCCGAGCCAGACATCGAGATCGGGCGGACGGTATCAAGCGCGCCGACCAGATCCTGCTGGTTGATCACCAGGTTGGGCGTGCCGCCCTCGGCGTCTGTTGCAGCATGTCGTAACGCGGCCCGCACGGCTGCCTCACGGCGCAGTGCGACGAGATCAGCGGCAACGAAACCCGGGGTTCGGTCACCTACGGCTGCCAGATCGACGTCCGCGGCCAGCGGTACCTCACGCAGCAGCACCCGGAGTAGCTCCGCGCGCTCGCGGCCATCGGGCAACCCGATTGACAGCTCACGATCGATCAGGTCCGGTGCACGCAGCCGCGGATCCATCGACTCGGGGTGTGCGGAGGTGACGACGAGCGCGACGCTGTCCAGGGCGGGCGCCAGCATGTCGAGTACGACGGTTGCCAGCGGCGGCGGGGCGGTGGCGGGCAGCAGTGCCTCGACATCGGTGACCAGCAGCACGCTGGGCTGCCGCGCGCGGGCAGCCGTCACCGCGTCACCGACCCGCTGGGCGGCCGCGCCGGGTTCCACCGCTGCCACGCTCGGCGCGGCCAACTCGACAACGTGGGCTGCGGCGTCTCGGGCCACCGCGCGCACCATGGTGGCCTTGCCGACCCCCTCAGGCCCGTGGATCGCTACCCCGAGACGGGTGCTGGCGCCCAGCCTGCGCAGCAGGTCGGGCTGGCGGAAGGTGAGGTCGAACCATTCGGCCAGCCGCCGGGCGGCGTCTTGCGCGCCCACCAGATCGGCTACGGCGGGCGCGGCCGGTGGCGGCGAAGCGGGGTCCCGGGATTGCTCTGGCAGGGGAAGGTCCCCGGTGCGGGGGCCGTCGCGCCAGCCGACCACAGTTGATGGATGCGGGGCCACCGGTCCGATCGGGTCGGTGGCCGTCACTGTGAGCAGCTCGTTGGTCCAGGTGGTCCCGATCGCCGCGGACAGCCGGCCGCGCACCGCCGTCGCGTCCGAGCCGGGCGCCACGTCCTGGGGGAGCAGGGACACCGCGTCACCGGCGGTGAGCACCTTGCCGGCCAGCGCCAACCGCAGCGTCTCGGGACTCACCGAATGGCTGACCAGCGCCGAACCGCTGACGGTGATCGATCGAGCCGCGGGCACCTGCGCCGGTGTGAGCACCACTTCGGAGCCCTCGGTCAGCCCGAGATTGGACAGCGTGAGATCGTCCAGCAGGGCAATTCCAGGAGCGGTCTGCCCGGCTGCCGCCAGTGCTGCGCTTACCCGAGCGCCGGTGAGCCGCACGGCATCCCACGGTCGCAAGCCCAGGGCGTCGAGCACCTCTGGGTGTAGCCGGACTACCCCGCGCCGCGCGTCCAGCGCCGAGGTGCTGAGCCTCGCGGTCAAGGTGATCTGCGGTGTGCTCACGGCGTCCGAGCCTACGAGGCTCACGCCACATCCCGGGTCAACAGGTTGCCGTCCGCATCCGTGATGCCGCCACGGTCGGGATGCTCACCCTCGCCAAGGCAGACCAGTGCCAAGCCGCCGCCTACGCGGCCCAGATCCGTGCCGACACTGTGATGACCGCTAAGGCCGCAGCTTTCCGGCCGGCCGCGCAAGTTCGTCCGCGCGACGCACGTCGCCGTGGCAGCCGGATGACTGGGCCTCGTCGTTGCGATGCTTACCCTGGGGACCAGCGCCGCGACCGCCGCGCATCTGATGTTCGCGCTCGCCTGCTACACGATGATGGAAACCCCTGGCAGCTGCTCCAGTATTGGTGGATCGTCGTCAAGCTGGCCCTCGCTAGGGCCGTCATCGTGACGTTCCTGTGGGCTGCCACCACGATCTCCGTGGGCAAGCCCGAGATCAAGTGGCGGCAGCACTCAGCGGTGCATCAGCGCGAGCCGGCGGGGGTCATCGGCCAGCACTAGCACGTCCGCACCGGCCGGGTCGTGCTCGGCGTCGTAGCGGCGGTAGGCCGGCAGCGTCCAGTGCAGCTGCGGGTCCAGCCTGCGGGCCAGCGCGGCGGCGGACAGCTGCAGGTGCACGGTGAGCTCGCCCGGCAGACCCCGCCCGAGCAGCAGCTCCCCGGCCAGCAGCAAGACCCCGTTGGCCGCCAGCTCGACGCGCTGCGCCCGATACGCACGATCCACCCGGCTGTCCCACAGCCGGGGCAGCACCTGGCCGCAACCGGCGGGACCGGCCGGCTCGAGCACCTCGCGGCGCAGCCCTGCTACGTCCAACCACCCGTGCAGCAGCTCGTCGGGATCGGTGCGGCCGCGTTCCAGCCGCACCGAGGCCGGCCGCAGGAAGTCCGCCGCAGACACCCGCAGCGCTGGCCGGCCGCGCAGCCGCAACACCTCGACCAGGGCGTCGGCCAGCGCGACCGGGCCGGTCGGCGCAGCACCGTCGACGATGACCCGCACTCGGCCCGGGAACCGCGTTACCCGTTCGGCCAGCTCGTCGAGCAGCGCCGGCTCGCGGATGGGTTGGACCCACACCTGCTCACCGTCCTCCCGGTTCCGTCTCGACTCAAGTGGGGTGGCGGCTGGCGTGGGCGTAATACTTCGCCGGTGAACGACACCGTGCGCTACCAGCTCGACGGCCATGTCGCGACGATCACGTATCACCGTCCGGAGCGGCTCAACGCGATCGACGGCGCGATGCGGCGCGGACTGAACGAGGCGTTCAGCCGGTTCCGCGACGACGAGGACGCGTGGGTGGGCATCGTCACCGGCGCCGGCCGGGCGTTCTGCGCTGGGGCGGACCTGCGCGGCGAGGGCGACCCGACCGGTGAGTTCGGGGGCACGTTCTGGGAACGCCCGACGGTGAACTCGTTCGAGAGCGGCTGGGAGATCTTCAAGCCGGTCATCGCGGCAGTCAACGGGTTCTGCCTCGGCTACGGGTTGACGTTGGTCACCTGGTGCGACTTCGTGATCGCCAGCGAGCGGGCGGAATTCGGTTTCCCCGAGGTCCGGATCGGGGTGCCGACGATCGTCGGTGCAATCCGGCTGCCCCGAAAGATCAACTGGCAGTACGCGATGGAGTTGTTGCTCACGGGAGAGCGCATCGACGCCACACGTGCCCACGAGATCGGTTTGGCCGGGTGGGTGGTGCCGCACGGGGAGTTGATGGACGCTGCCCGATCGTTGGCGGATCGGCTGGTACGTGGTGCGCCGCTGGCCGCACGGGCGATCAAGGAGGTCGCGGTGCGCACCGCTGACTTACCGATGACGGATGCCATCCGGTTCGGCGAGACCATGCGCCGGGTGGTCGGTACCACTGAGGACGCCGCCGAGGGCCGGGCCGCCGTGCTGCAGCGGCGGGATCCGGTGTGGCGAGGCCGCTAAAGCCCCAAACCCCGCGTGTCCGTCTCTCATGCACGGTGTGTCAGGCGCTTATGCCCTACGATGTCGCGCCGCCTGCGGGGTCGGTTAGGGTCGCCAGCCGGGGCGGACCAGGCCTGCCTCGTAGGCGATCACCACGAGCTGCGCGCGGTCCCGGGCGCCGAGCTTGACCATCGCGCGGCTGACATGAGTCTTGGCCGTTGCCGGGCTGACGAACAGCGTGCTGGCAATATCCTCATTGGACAGCCCTTGGGCGACCAGTGCCATGACCTCGCGTTCCCGATCGGTGAGCGCGCCCAGCGCCGCGGTGTCCACCGGCTGCTTGGCACGAGTGGCGAACTCTGCGATCAGCCGCCGGGTGACGCCGGGGGACAGCAGCGCATCGCCGCCGGCCACGGCGCGCACCCCACTGATCAGGTCGGCTGGTTCGGTGTCCTTAACCAGGAAGCCGCTCGCGCCGGTGCGCAGCGCCTCGAAGACGTACTCGTCGAGCTCGAAGGTGGTCAGGATGACCACGTGCACGCCCGCCAACCGGGGATCGGCGGCGATCTGCTTGGTTGCCGCGAGCCCGTCGGTGCCCGGCATCCTGATGTCCATCAGCACCACGTCGGGACGCAGCTCGACGGCCAGGGCGACGGCGGCAGCGCCGTCACCCGCCTCCGCCACCACCTCGATATCGGGCTGGGCGTCGAGCAGCGCGCGGAAACCGGCACGGACCAGTGCCTGGTCGTCGGCGAGCAGTACGCTGATCACGTGGCACTCTCCCTCGCCGGGGCATGCAGCGGGAAGCTGGCCCGCATCCGGAACGTGCGGCCGCCAGGCAGCGGACCCGCGCTGAACTGGCCACCCAGCGCGGTGACCCGTTCGCGCATCCCGGCGATTCCGTTGCCGGTCCCCGTAACGCTTGACGGTGGCGCGTCTACCATCTGGTTGTCCACCTGCAATATGAGGTCGTCGGGCTGGTAGGCGATCAGTGCGGTGGTCGGGGCCGCAGCGCCGTGCCGGGCGGCGTTGGTCAACGCCTCCTGCAGGATCCGGTAGGCCGCGACGTCCACGCTCGTCGGCAGCTGCACCGGATCGCCCCGGACCTCAGCGTGCACGTCCAGTCCGGCGTCGCTGCTGCTGACCACCAACTCGTCGAGCCGGGCTAGGCTCGGAGCCGGAACGCGTGGCGCGGCCTCGTCGACCGCACGCAGTACGCCCAGCACCGACCGCATCTCGGTGAGCACGTCCTTGCTTGCCTGCTTGATCGTGGCGAGTGCGCTGCGTGCCGCGGCTGGCTGCTCATCGAGCAGGTGCAGTGCCACCGATGCCTGAACGTTGATCAGCGAAATATTGTGCGCAAGCACGTCGTGCAGATCTCGGGCGATCTGCAGGCGCTGCTCGGTGGCTAGTCGCCGTTCCTGCTCAGCCCGAGACCGGGCGGCCTCGGCGCCGCGTTCGGCGCGAAACCGCAACCCCTCGCAGGCCAGCAGTACGACGAGCACCCAGGCCGCGATGCCGGCCGCCTCGGCGACGCCGGGTGCGGGCGCGCCCCCGGGCAGCGCTTTCATCAGCAGCAGCGCGACATATGCCGCACCCGCGCCGATCCACGCGCCCAGCCGGTGACCTCGCAGCACGGCGCCGGCGAGAGCCAGCGCGACGCTGAGAAACGCGGGGCCGTAGGGATAATCCAGCGCGTAGTAGGCCACCGTCACGGCAAGGACCCCGCCGAGTACTGGCACGGGGTAGCGTCGCCGGGCGAGCAGCGCGACGGGACCGGCGACAAGCAGCACGATGGCCAACGCATCCAACGGGGTGCGCTCAGGCTGGTTGATCGCGGCAAAGCGGGTTCCCTGGAGCTGCGCCAGGGCGATCACCAGTGGCAGCAGGAAGACCGGCAGGCGCTGGAGCAGGCCGGCACCGGCCGGCTTGCCCAGCGCTGCTTGTGCCACGGGAACAACGGTAGTCAGCACCGGCGTGCGGGGGCATCGATCAGCGGGCGTACCGGCCGGTACCGCACGGGAAGTACCGCTTCCCCCACTGCCGGCGTGTCCGCGTCTTGTGCTCCGTGGGTACGCCTGTGGTGCACCAGGACGCACCTCTGGCCGAGAGCGCTGCGAGTAGAAACGTTAGGTAAGTACATGCACAGCGCAACCCTGTTCCGCTCAGACGCGAAAGCGCTGCTCGTTCTCACTGTGCTCAGCGGTATGCCTGCTGCTTCGAGCAGCTGATTGCGGCGCGCCACCTGGCTGTCGATGTGTCAAGCCTGCACGTCGGATCAGGCGCTGACCACTGTGGCTGCCGTCGGATTTGAGCCGGACACGTGGTACACGAAAGCCGGACACACGGGCCGGGTAGCCGGACACACCGGGCAGGAGAGACGGACACGCCGGGTTAGAGGCGTTGGTAGAGGTCAAGGTGCCGTTGTGCGGCGGCTGACCAGGTATAGCGCGCGGCGAGCGCCTGGCCGGCCTCCCGCGCACCCGGGTCTGGGTCGGCGAGTCCGGTGAGCAGGTGCGCCGCCAGCTCTGCTGGGTCTTCGATGAACCGGGCGGCGCCGGAGAAGGTTTCGCGTAACACCAGCAGATTCGACACGACCAATGGCACTCCCGCTGCCAGTGCCTCCATGGCGGCCAGCCCGAACCCTTCCTTGGTGGAGGGGAAGGCGAAGGCGCTGCGGCGGCGACGAGTGCCGGAAGTTGGTCGTGAGCCACCGGCCCGAGCACCACCGGTTCGACCCGAGCGGTTCGGCCCGTTGCTCCCAGCGGGCCCGCTAGTCCCGGTAGCCGAACAGGGTTTCCCCGCCAGCGATTACCACCGCAAGGGTGCGGGCAGATTCCGGGAAGGTCTTGTCGTAGTCGATCAGCATGCCGATCCGGCCTGCAGGGGTGTCGAAGGCGGAGAAACGCTCGCCTGCCGAGTACGTGATTGACTCGCCGGCCGGCTGGTGCACTTTGCGGTGACTGCCCAGGGTCCCGTCACCATGTACACACAACGCGGTGTTGAAGCGCCGATCCCCTTGGGCTTCGCAGAAGCCGAAGCACACCACCATCTCGGCAGCCAGCGCTGCGACCTTGCGGACGTGCGGGTCATCAAGCGCGAGCGCGGGCGGCAGGGTGTCCGGATTGGGCGAGCGCAGGTCGTCGAGATAGCCGCCGAGCGCGGCTCCGGCAGCACCAGCAACCCCACCTCCAACTGGCGGCGTGCTCGATCAGCGTGGTGATCCGCTGCAGGTCGAAGTCGAGATCGCGACTGAATCTCGCGGCCACGGCACCGATCTGAATGCTGGTCACCGGGCGGCAGTGGTGAGCCGGTTCCCGCCCGGTCCGGCATAAGCATCTGGCCGGCGGTCACGCAGATGGGCCATCGACCTGCGGGCCGTGTCCAGCGCACGCTGGGCATCCAACTCGGCGACCGCCAGGCCCGCGGTCACCCCGGTGCCGGTCACAACCTCGCCACCGGGTCGACGACCTAGGCGCAGGCCACGAACCGCAGGGTCCCGAACTGTCCGGACTGGTTGGTCGACACCTAGACGATCTGGTTCTCCAGCGCCCGGGCCCGGTCGAACAGGTCGAAACGGCGCTCCAGCGGTCCTGTTCCAGGTCCGGCGCTGGGTTCGCGCGGATCGTCGTCGTGTTCGTCGTGGTCGTGTACTTTCCGGGGGTGCAAGGTATTGTTGCGCTCCAGTACAGAGCTCGATCATTTCCGATTCATTGCATCCGGAACATTGACGTTGTAGTAAACGCCGAATGTAACAGGATTATGGTGCGACCCGGTCGCGCTGACCCGGAGTGGGCGGCTCAGAAGCCGAACCCTGTCTCACTCATCGAGGACCTGAGACGAGGACACACCGTGCACCTGAGCGCGACACACCGGGCAAGCGAGCCGGACACGCGCGGTTAGGGGCGTCGGCGCACACCGATCCGACGGGTGCGGCGGCCGTCACGGGGCACCTCGCCGTTTCTGTCCCCATTGCGCCTGCGGCGCACCACGGCACCGGCGCGGGCGGCGGCACCGGCCACCCGCCGTCGCAGCGGCGGGCGCAGCCCGAGGCGGCGCATGCTGCGTGCGGTGCGGCGGATCGCCCGACGCTGACGGGGTGGGACCTCCCAGGCTGAGGGATGCCGCGCCAACCAGCGGAAGCGGTAGCTCGCGTAGGGAATGTGAGCCACATAACCCAGCATCGCCAGGCCCAGCGACGCGAACGGGAAGGTGATCACCGCGGCGGCCAGGCCGGCGATCAGCACCAGCAGCGGCGCCACTGCCCGCGCCGGCACCCGGATTGTCTTCGCCGACAGGGTAGGTAGCCGGCTCACCATCGCCACGGCCACCAGGACCGTCCATACCGCCACGGTCACCGGCGCAGACCACCAGCCTCCACCGAACTGAAGGAAGACGGTGAGCGGGAGCAGCGCCAGCAGCGCGCCTGCCGGAGACGGGACGCCGACGAAGAACTCCTTGACGAACGGCAGCGCCTCGGTGTCGTCGAGCAGGGTGTTGAACCGGGCCAGCCGCAGTATCACGCAGACCGTGAACACCAGAGCCACTGACCACCCGGCACGGGTGTCGTCCAGCGCCCAGATGAACAGCACTACCGCCGGTACCACGCCGAAGGAGATGCCGTCGGCGAGGGAGTCCAACTCGGCGCCGATCCGGGAGGTGGCATCGAGCAGCCGGGCCAGCCGGCCATCGAGTGCGTCCAGCAGCGCGGCCAGCGAAATCGCGGCGAGTGCACCGGCGTAGTTGCCACCCAGGGCGAATTTCAGCGCAGACAGACCCGAGCACAACGCCAGCACGGTGATTGCGTTGGGCAGCAGGCGAACCCCTGCACTGGGCATGGTTCAGGACTCCCCGGCCACGGGAAGCCGAGCCAACGGGGTCTCTCCACCCACGGTGCGCTGCCCGGGGCGAACCAGCACCGCACTGCCCGGTGGCAGGTAGAGGTCTACCCGGGATCCGAAGCGGATCAGGCCATAGGTGGATCCGGCCACCACCACATCGCCGGGACGAACCGAGCACACGATCCGGCGGGCCACCAGCCCGGCGATCTGCACGACAGCAAGGTCGTGCCCGGTCGCCGAGCGCAGCAGCACGCCGACGCGCTCATTGGCCTCGCTGGCCTTGTCGAGGTCAGCACTCAGGAACATCCCGGGGCGATAAGCGACATGGCGCACCTCGCCGTCCACCGGAATGCGTTGCACGTGCACGTCGAACACGGAGAGAAACACGCTGACCCGTGGCCGCGCCTGATCGTCGAGCCCCAACTCAGCGGGCGCCACTGCGAGTGCCACGCTGCTCACCGTGCCGTCGGCGGGGGCCACTGCGAGTACCGGATCCTGCGGCGGGACCCGATGTGGTTGGCGGAAGAACGCTGCGCAGCACGCGGTGGCGACGGCGCCGAGGGTCGCGGCCGTCGGGGACAGCCGGCGCAGCAGGAGCGTGGCGACGGCACCTCCTGCCACGAAAGGTCTGCCTGCGGGGTGCATCGGTGGGAGCGTCTCGCGAGATAGATCCACCAGGTGCCGCAATGTCGCGGCCAAGCGAGGGCAAGCCATGCGTTTGTGAGGTCCTCGGGTCGATGACGGGCGGGTCAATGCACGCCAGGCGCGGCTCACCGTACGCGGGTTGCGGGTAGTGAAAGACGCCGGGGATCCACCGTCCCCCGACGGCAGATCCCCGGCGCCCATAGAAACCGTTCGACCGCTCCCCAGCTCCCCGAACGATTTCTTCCCAGCGCCCCTGCGCCCCCCGACGGCGCAGGAACACTGCGCCTCTGGGATGACAACAGCTCGCCGAGCATTGCTTACTGTTAGTGTGCTTTGGCTCACCCGCCATCACAAGGCCATGCGGGACGGTTGTGGTTTTCTCACACCCGCAAGATGTGACTGATCACGTGCCGCCGGTGCGCAATACGACTACCTCATCTCCTGCCGCGAGATGCGTCGTGGCCTCCGGGATGTCGATCAGGCAGTCAGACCGGGCCAGCGCGCCAAGCAGGTGCGAGCCGGGGCCACCGACCGGCGCGACAGTGCCTGAAGTAGCTTCCAGCGCGCCGCGGCGAAACTGCCGAAGGTCCGCGGGCGACTCCAGTGCCTCGGTCAGCCGCGCGATGACCCGAGGCCGTTGCGCAGGCAGGCCCATCGCGGCCCGCAGCGCGGGGCGGACGAACAGCTCGAAAGACACCGAGGAACTCACCGGGTTGCCAGGCAGCGTCGCCACCGGCACCCCACGATAACGACCGGCGCCTTGCGGACCGCCGGGCTGCATGGCCACCTTGCCGAACTCCACGCCGTGCCCGGTCATGGCGTCCTTGACCACCTCGTAGGCCCCGGCGCTGACCCCACCGGAGGTCACCAGCAAGTCGATCCCGTCCAGCCGCGCGGCGAGCGCGGCCTCCAGCTCGTCGACGTCATCGGGAACGAAGTGCATCAGCTGTGCTTCGCCGCCTGCCTCCCGGACCGCGGCGGCCAGCATCGTGCTGTTCGAGTCGTAGATTTGGCCGTGCTGTAGCGGTGTGCCCGGCGTCACCAGCTCTGAGCCGGTGGCCAGCACTAGCACCCGGGCCCGGCGATGGACCGGTAGTTCAGCCTGGCCGACCGCGGCCGCGACGCCGAGCTGGGCCGGACCCAATACGGTGCCGGCCGCAAGCACCTCGTCCCCGGTCGCCACGTCGTCTCCGGCCCGGCGCACACTCTGGCCGGTGGACCGGGGGGCAAAGATCCGCACCTGATGCAATCCGGCGTCGGTGAGCTCCACCGGCACGACGGCGTCCGCGCCGGGTGGCATCGGCGCGCCGGTCATGATCCGGTGTGCGGTGCCCGGCTGCAGCGTAGGCGAGTCGGTACGCCCGGCAGGGATGTCCTCGCGGACCGGAAGCTGCACCGGCTTGTCGGCGGTGGCGTCGGCGACGTCCACCGAGCGCACGGCGTAACCGTCCATTGCGGAATTGTCAAAAGGCGGCAGCGGCAACGTTGCGGTGACCGGCTCGGCCAGTGCGAGGCCGGCACACTCCACCAGCGGCAGCCGGATCACCGGAGTGGCGGACAGCAGGGCAGCTACCACCCGGCTGTGCTCGTCGACGGATCGGGGTTTTTGCGCTACGGCCACCCCTGCATCCTGCCGGTAGTGGGCGACTGCGCGCGCGGAGGTCAGCGATGGCTGCGTCGATCGCTGTGCATCACACTGCGATCGAGATGGACGGCTTCCGAACCCTGACCGCGTAACAGTGTTATAGCACTCAACGCCACTCACGAGCTGTCGCGTTGATCGTGCTGCTGATGCGCCCACTGCGTGGATGTCGGCGCCGACTCGCGAGGCCAGGGTCGGCGCACCCTGCTTGCACTCACCGGGTGAGAGTGCTAAACACGGGTTAGCACTCGGCATCGTTGAGTGCCAGCTGTACCAACCAAGCACAACACTGAGGTCGGGACGGTGAGTCCGGCTATTGCCGGGCGTCCGTCGCGGGCACCGAGCCTGGCCGAGCACTGTGTCCTTGCCGCGGATCCCCCGCGGCGCCCATGACCGGAGGACCACACCGCAATGGCCAAAATGATCGCGTTCGACGAGGACGCCCGCCGCGGTCTCGAGCGCGGGATGAACCAGCTCGCCGACGCCGTCAAGGTGACGCTCG
>JALZDU010000288.1 GCA_030862405.1 Actinomycetota bacterium
GTCTGGTACTCGACGTGCGCGATCGAGATCGTGATGCCCCGCTGCTTCTCCTCGGGGGCCTTGTCGATCATGTCGAACGCCGATGCCTCGTTCACGTCCGGGTACTTGTCGTGCAGGACCTTGGTAATCGCCGCGGTCAGCGTGGTCTTGCCGTGGTCGATGTGACCGATAGTCCCGATGTTGACGTGCGGCTTGGTCCGCTGGAACTTCGCCTTCGCCACTGGTCTCGTCCTCCTGCACTCGTTCTCTTGGTCCGCCGGACCATTGGCGGTCCTGTGTGGCGGCATGCTGTCAGGGTGGTCTCGGCGGACCTCCAGAGGGGGGCCTCGGTGCCCGCTGCTGCGGCTAGCCGCAGCCGAAGAGGATCACTTCATCTCTCGTCCCGCGCTGTCACTGTCATTGCGTCTGAAGGCTCCGGGTAAGTGCGACCTGGTCTTTCCATCACTCACCCGTCGCCTTTGCGATGATTTCCTTGGACACGTTGGCCGGGACCTCGGCATAGGAGTCGAACTGCATCGTGTACTGCGCCCGGCCCTGGGTGCGCGACCGCAGGTCGCCGACGTATCCGAACATCTCCGACAGCGGCACCAAGGCCTTGATGACGCGGGAACCGCTGCGCTCGTCCATCTGCTGGATGTGACCCCGCCGGGAGTTGAGGTCACCGATGACGTCACCCATGTAGTCATCGGGCGTGGTCACTTCGACCGACATCATCGGCTCCAGGATCACCGGACTTGCCTTGCGCGCAGCCTCCTTGAGCGCCATCGATCCAGCGATCTTGAAGGCCATCTCGGATGAGTCCACCTCGTGGTAGGCACCGTCAAGCAAGGTGACCTTCACGCCGACCAGCGGGTAACCCGCGAGCACGCCGTACTGCATGGCGTCCTGCGCCCCGGCATCTACTGACGGGATGTACTCCTTGGGGATCCGCCCACCGGTGACCTTGTTGTCGAACTCGTAGAGCGCGCCATCAGTGGTCCGCAGCGGCTCCAACTTGATGATCACACGGGCGAACTGGCCTGAGCCGCCTGTCTGCTTGCGGTGTGTGTACTCCAGCTTGTCCACCGTCTTGCGGATCGTCTCCCGGTAGGCCACCTGCGGCTTACCGATATTCGCCTCAACCTTGTAGTCGCTGCGCATCCGGTTCACCAGCACTTCAAGGTGCAGCTCGCCCATCCCGGCGATGATCGTCTGACCGGTTTCGTCATCCTGCTTCACCTGGAAGGTTGGGTCCTCTTCGGCCAGCTTCTGAATCGCCGTACCGAGCTTCTCCTGATCGCTCTTGGTCTTGGGCTCGATGGCGACCTGGATGACCGGTTCCGGGAAGGTCATCGACTCCAGGATGATCGGCGCCTGCGGGTCGCACAGCGTGTCACCGGTGGTCGTCTCTTTCAAGCCGATCATCGCGTAGATGTGGCCGGCCCGCGCCTCATCGACCGGGTTCTCCTTGTTGGAGTGCATCTGGAAGAGCTTGCCGATGCGCTCCTTGCGCTCTTTGGTGGAATTGATCACTTGCGAGCCCGCTGCGACCCGGCCGGAGTAGACCCGGACATAGGTCAGCTTCCCGAAGAACGGGTGGGCGGCAATCTTGAACGCCAGTGCGGAGAATGGTTCCTCAGTCGTGGGCTTGCGGATGGCGGGCGTCCCGTCGGGCAGCATTCCTTCCATCGGCGGGACGTCCAGCGGCGAGGGCAGGTAGTCGATCACCCCGTCCAGCATCGGCTGCACGCCCTTGTTCTTGAACGCCGAGCCGCACAGCACCGGGTAGGCCTGGCTGTGCACGGTGAGCTTGCGGATGCCCGCCTTGATCTGCTCGGTGGTGAGCTCCTGGCCGCCGAGGTAGAGCTCCATGAGCTCGTCGTCGGTCTCGGCGACAGCCTCAAGAAGCTTCTCCCGGTACTCGTTCGCGGTTTTGACCAGGTTCACCGGGATCTGCTCGACGGTGTAGTCCTCGCCCTTCTGAACCTCTCCGCGCCAGGTCAGCGCCCGCATTCCAACCAGATCGACGACACCCTGGAAGTCGGACTCGGAGCCGATCGGGAGCTGAATGACCAGTGGATTGGCGCCAAGACGTTCGCGGATGGTGCGCACGGTGAAGTAGAAGTCCGCGCCCAGCTTGTCCATCTTGTTGACGAAGCAGATGCGGGGGACGTCGTACTTGTCGGCTTGCCGCCACACCGTCTCGGACTGGGGCTCGACACCCTCCTTGCCATCGAAGACCGCGACGGCGCCATCGAGCACCCGAAGCGACCGCTCCACCTCGACGGTGAAGTCGACATGGCCCGGCGTATCGAGGATGTTGATCTGGTGGTCGTTCCAGAACGTGGTGGTCGCAGCAGAGGTGATCGTGATGCCACGCTTCTGCTCCTCCTCCATCCAGTCCATCGTGGCGGCGCCGTCATGCACCTCACCGATCTTGTAGTTGATCCCGGTGTAGAACAGGACCCGCTCGGTGGTGGTGGTCTTGCCCGCGTCGATGTGCGCCATGATCCCGATGTTGCGGACCCTGGAGAGGTCAGTCAGCACTTCACGTGCCACGAGTTCATCCCTAGCTGTCTCGAAAGTGGTTCGTCACCAGCGGTAGTGCGCGAAGGCCTTGTTCGACTCGGCCATCTTGTGGGTGTCCTCACGGCGCTTCACGCTCGCCCCGAGGCCGTTGCTGGCGTCTAGCAGTTCGTTCATCAGGCGCTCGACCATGGTCTTCTCCCGCCGCTGCCGGGAAAACGTGATCAGCCAGCGAAGTGCGAGCGTCGTGGAGCGCACCGCACGCACCTCGACCGGAACCTGGTAGGTGGCGCCACCGACGCGGCGGCTCTTCACCTCGATGGCCGGCTTGACGTTGTCCAGCGCGCGCTTGAGAGTGACCACCGGGTCGGTGCCGGTCTTGTCCCGGCAGCCCTCCAACGCTTGATACACGATCTTCTCGGCCACTGAGCGTTTGCCCTCGACGAGGACCTTGTTCACCAGCTGGGTGACCAGCGGCGAGCCGTAGACCGGGTCGGAGATGAGCGGTCGCTTCGGGGGCGGACCTTTGCGAGGCATCAGCTCTTCTCCTTCTTGGCACCGTAGCGACTGCGGGCCTGCTTACGACCCTTGACGCCCTGAGTGTCCAGCGATCCGCGGATGATCTTGTACCGCACGCCAGGAAGGTCCTTCACTCGACCGCCGCGCACCAAGACGATGGAGTGCTCCTGAAGGTTGTGACCCTCACCGGGTATGTAAGCCGTCACCTCGACCTGACTGGTGAGCCGGACGCGGGCGACCTTGCGCAGCGCCGAATTCGGCTTCTTCGGCGTCGTCGTGTAGACGCGGGTACACACCCCGCGTCGCTGCGGGCTGCCCTTCAGTGCCGCAGTCTTGGTCTTTGCGACCTTGTCCTCGCGGCCCTTGCGGACCAGCTGCTGGATGGTAGGCATGGACCAGCTTTCTTCTGTCTTCTGGCGGTGGTGCTCTGTCATCTACTGCGTGTCTGGCTACTGCTCATCTGGCTACTACTCGTCTGGCGCTGTCGTGTCTATCCGGTCGCCGGTTGGCGTTGCGCGGCCGGTCACTCCGTATCCCGAGGTCGGGCGTGTCGCTGTTGGGCCCAGCCGATTATCAGAATCGGTCCCGACTGGAGCGCGGCGGCACCCTCGCCAGGCCGGAGATGGAGGATCCTGAGTAACTGGACCCGCACCGCCGGTGGTGCACCGCCAACAGGCACGCGGAGCTGCCCAACCGGAGTCGGGCACCGTGACTAGGATACCGGGGCCATTCGTGAAGGGTCAAAACGCCCCCTTCCTGCCTGCCTCGGATCGGGCCGCGCAACCGGACTCGACGCAGCGCCCAGCGTTATCTACTCTGCAGTAACTATGGATCTCGCAGGCATCAAGGTGCACACCGGTCACCGACGGCGCGGCCCACGCTAGATATCACAACACCTGCTGTAAGCGTTGCATTCCACGATGCCGGCGACAGTTCGCACGGCGGGTGAGGAGGAGTGCGATGCCGGGACCGCTGGCCGGACTGCGGGTGATCGAGCTGGCTGGGATCGGTCCTGGCCCTCATGCGGCGATGTTGTTGGCTGATCTGGGCGCTGACGTCGTTCGAGTGGAACGCCCGCCAGGTGGCCTGCAGCTCGTCCCGCGCCAGAGCGACCAGATGCTTCGCGGTCGCCGCTCGGTGGCGCTCGACCTCAAGGACCCCGCCGACCGGGAAACTGTGCTGCGCCTGGTCGAGCGAGCCGACGTGCTGATCGAGGGGCTGCGCGCCGGCGTCACCGAGCGGTTGGGCGTCGGTCCGGCCGACTGTCTGTCCCGTAACCCGCGTCTGGTCTACGCGCGGATGACGGGATGGGGCCAGCATGGCCCGCTGGCCCACCGCGCCGGGCACGACATCAACTACCTCGCGCTGACCGGTGTGCTGCACGCCATCGGGCACGCCGGAGACCGGCCGGTGCCACCGCTGAACCTGGTGGGCGACTTCGGCGGTGGCTCGATGTTCTTGGCGGTGGGAGTCTTGGCCGCGCTGTGGGAACGGGAACGCTCCGGTATCGGTCAGGTCGTCGACGCCGCCATGCTGGATGGGGTCAGCGTGCTCGCCCAGATGTTCTGGTCACTGCGGGCCTGCGGGCTGTGGAGCGACCAGCGGGGCCGCAACCTACTCGACTCCGGCGCGCCGTTCTATGACACCTATGCCTGCGCCGACGGTCGCTACATCGCCGTCGGTGCGCTGGAACCGCGGTTCTACGCGGCTCTGTTGGAAGGTCTCGGGCTGGCCGGGCACGCGCTGCCGGCGCAGCTCGATCAGTCCCGTTGGCCGCAGTTGCGCGAGCGATTCACCGAAGTGTTCGCCAGCCGTAGCCGCGATGAGTGGGTGTCCGTGTTCGAAGGAACCGACGCCTGCGTGACACCGGTGCTGTCGTTCGCCGAGGTGGCCACGCATCCGCATACCGCAGCTCGCGGCACCGTTATCGAGCTCAACGGGGTGCCGCAGGCGGCTCCCGCCCCGCGGTTCTCGCGCAGTGCCCCGGACCGGCCAACACCGCCGCCCCAACCCGGCGCCGACACCGCCGCAGTACTCGCCGACTGGGAGGCCCACCCCTGACGTTGGTGGCTCTT
>JALZDU010000182.1 GCA_030862405.1 Actinomycetota bacterium
GGGGGAGGACATACCGAAACCCATGCGAGAAGCGGGTATCCCGC
The DNA here is from genome assembly GCA_030862405.1 of Actinomycetota bacterium. Lineage (GTDB taxonomy): Bacteria > Actinomycetota > Actinomycetes > Mycobacteriales > Pseudonocardiaceae. Next base: position 45 of record JALZDU010000182.1, read on the forward strand.
TGCCGGGCAACCGGTCGGGGGGTGTCATCGCTGCCCGTTGTACCGCTGACCGTGCGGCTGGTCCGCCACGTAGGGGTGCAGCGTGTAGCGGATGGTGCGGTCATGCCATTCCTGGCGCTCCAACCGGAAGCCAGGTTCCTCCGAGGGCCGCGCCACGATGAACTGCAGCGCGACGGTCTGCTTGCCGTAGCTCGCGTTGTAGGCGTTGAGCCTGATGTAGTGCTCCGGTTTCGCCTTGCGACACTCGTTGACCTCAGCGAGCACGCCAGCGGCGTCCTCCAGGTCGAACATCGGCAGTCCCCACATCTCCCAGTAGCTGTTGCGTGGATGCGGGTCGTCGGTGAACTCCACCGAGCATGGCCACCCGTTGTCCAGCGCGTACTGGATCTGTTTCCGGATCTCGTCGTCGGTTAAATCGGGGAGATAGGAAAAGGTCCCCTGGGTTATACGCATTATGGGTCCCCAATCAGGAAGAGGTCGGCGTCTCGACCACGTCAGGCATGTCGGTCGACTCGTAGTTGAAGGAGATGTCACCCCAGGTGTCCAGCGCGATGTCCAGCTCGCGGCTCTTCTTGGCAGCCGCCCTGAGGATGTCGTCGCCCTCCTTGCGGTAGTCGCGCCCCTCATTGCGCGCCTTGATCATCGCTTCCAACGCAACGCGGTTGGCGGTCGCGCCCGCGGCGATGCCCATGGGGTGGCCGATCGTGCCCCCGCCGAACTGCAACACCACGTCCTCGCCGAGGTAGTACAGCAGGTCGTGCATCTGAGCGGCGTGGATACCTCCTGATGCCACCGGCATCACGCCCGGCATCGATCCCCAGTCCTGGTCGAAGTAGATGCCCCGCTGGGGGTTCTTCTCCACCTTGAGGAGCCGGAGGGTGTCGTAGTAGCCGCGGATCATGTTGGGGTCGCCCTCCAGCTTGCCGACCACGGTGCCAGCGTGAATGTGGTCCACCCCCGCCAGCCGCATCCACTTGGCGAGCACCCGGAAGTTCACCCCATGGTTTTTCTGCCGGGCATAGGTGGCATACCCCGCGCGGTGCAGGTGCAGGATCATGCTGTTGGCCCGGGCCCACTTGGCCATCGACTGGATCGCGGTGAAGCCAATGGTCAGGTCGATCATGATGATGACGCTGCCGACCTCCTTGGCAAACTCCGCCCGCTCGTACATGTCTTCCATGGTGGCCGCGGTGACATTGAGGTAGTGGCCCTTGATCTCGCCGGTGGCCTCTATTGCGCGGTTGACGCCCTCCATGGAGTACAGGTACCGGTCGCGCCAGCGCATGAATGGCTGGGAGTTGATGTTCTCGTCGTCCTTGGTGAAGTCCAGGCCGCCGCGTAGCGCCTCGTAGACGACCCGGCCGTAGTTACGGGCGGACAGGCCCAGCTTGGGCTTGGTGGTCGCGCCGAGCAGCGGCCGGCCGTACTTGTTCAGATGCTCGCGCTCCATGATGATCCCGTGTGCGGGACCCTGGAAGGTCTTGATGTAATGCAGGGGGAGCCGCATGTCCTCCAGGCGCAACGCCTTGAGCGCCTTAAACCCGAAGACGTTGCCGATGATCGACGACGTCATGTTGGCGATCGACCCTTCCTCGAACAGGTCAATCGCGTAGGCGATGTAGGCGATGTACTGGTTCTCCGAGTTCGGGACCTTGTCTACCTTGAAGGCCTTGGCTTGGTAGGTGTCGTAGCTGGTGAGCCGGTCAGTCCACACCACCGTCCAGGTCGCGGTCGAGGACTCCCCGGCGACCGCGGCGGCGGCCTCCTCCGGGGGCACCCCGGGCTGCGGAGTGATCCGGAACGCGCAGATTGTGTCGGTGTCCTTGGGCTCGTAGTCGGGAATCCAGTAGCCCATCTCGGCATAGGGGATGACCCCGGCTGACCAGCGATCGGACTTTTTCTCAGACTTGGTGGCTTTGGCTTCGGTGTCAGTCACGCTTCGCCTCCTTGGCGAGTTGAGACGACTGTCTGTTCACTACCGAGCCTGGCGGTAAATAATCAGTCTGTCCATCAAGTCTTCGCCAACGATCGTGTAGAGATCGCTCAGGCTTGCGAGGTAGCTGTGACGCAGTCACGTTTGCGTACCTTGGTCGCGTTGGCCGCGACCGGCTCGGTACGAGGTGCCGCCAGCCGGCTGACGGTCACCGAGTCCGCGGTGTCGGCCTCGATCGGAGCGCTGGCCCGCGAGCTCGGCGTGCCCCTGGTAGAACCGGTCGGCCGGGGGCTGCGGTTGACCCCGTCCGGCACGGTCTACGCCCGTTACGCCCGCCGGGTGCTGGGCCTGCTCGACGAAGGTGCGGCGGCCGCGGTCCAGGAGCTCGACCCCGAGCGGGGCCGGTTGCGGCTGGCCGCGGTCACCACCGCCGGGGAACACCTGCTGCCCGCCCTGCTGGCCGCGTTCCGCCGCCGGCACCCGGGAATCGCACTGGCGCTGGAGGTGGCACCCAGCGCGCAGGTGTGGGATCTGGTCAGCGCCCACGAGGTCGACCTGGTCATCGCCGGACGGCCGCCCTCGGGGGTCGAGGCGCGGGTGCTGGCCACCAAGCCCAACGAACTCGTGGTGGTGGCGGCGCCCTCAATCGCCGAGATGTTCGACTGGGCGACCACCCCCTGGCTGCTGCGCGAGGACGGTTCGGCAACCCGCACGAGGGTGGAGGACTACCTGAAGTCTCAGGACGTCGCACCGCCGCGTCTGGTGCTGGGGTCCAACGGGGCGGTGGTCGCTGGCGCGGTGGCCGAACTGGGTTGCGCGCTGGTCTCCCGGGACGCCATCACCGATCTGATCGCCGATGGACGGCTGGTGGAGATGCCCGCCCCTGGCACACCGCTGCGACGGCCGTGGCACGCGGCCGTCGGCGCCTATTCCGGCGCGGCAACCTGGCTGTTCGTCCGGCACCTCCGGGCGTCCGGGTGGCAACCACACGGGCCGGTAGCCTCCGGTCCCGCTGCAGCGTCCTCGGCCGCGATCTTCGGGCCGTCCCTGACCTCCCCGCCCGATCCACCATCGTGACTTCCCACCTCACCTCATCAACCCTCCGGGGGAGGTATGCCACACCGGTGTCGGTCTAGGGTCGATGGAGGCGGCGTGGACCGACCCGTCGCGGTGGAGGGAGAGTCATGATCGAGGCGCTGCACGCGACTGCCCAGGCGATGGTGAGCCGACCGCGCGGCATCCTCGCGGCCGATGAGAGCATTGGCACTATGTCCTCCCGGCTGGAGAAGGCCGGGGTTGAGGTTAGCGAGGAGAACCGGCGGGCCTACCGCGAGCTGCTCGTGACCACTCCAGATCTGGCCAGCGGGATCAGTGGAGTGATCCTGTCCGACGAGACCTTCAACCAGAAGCTCGACGACGGGAATACCTTCCCGCTGGCCATGCATGCGCTGGGCATCCTGCCTGGCATCAAGGTCGATACCGGCGCGAAGCCGCTGGCCTTGACACCCGGGGAGAAGGTGACCGAAGGTTTGGACGGCCTCCGGGAGCGGTTGACCGACTATGTGTCCCGGGGGGCCCGGTTCGCCAAGTGGCGCGCCGTGATCACCATCGGTGACGGGAAGCCGTCCGTTCGCGCGTTGCGGGCCAACGCTCATGCGCTGGCACGTTACGCCGCGCTGTGCCAGGAAAACGTCGTCGTACCGATCGTGGAGCCCGAGGTCCTGATGGACGGCGACCACACCATCGACCGCTGCGCCGAGGTCACCGCGGCTACTCTGAAGATGGTGTTTTTCGAGCTGGAAGACGCCGGGGTTGACCTGGCCGGCACCGTGCTCAAGCCGAATATGGTCGTACCCGGCTCGTCGTCGGGTCAGCAGGCCAGCCCCGAGGAAGTGGCCGAGAAGACCGTGGCAACTCTGCTCGCAGTGGTGCCCGAGACGCTGGCCGGCGTGGCGTTCCTGTCCGGCGGTCAGTCCCCGGAGGTGGCCACCGCGAACCTGGCCGCGATGCAGAAGCACGAGACTCCATGGCCGCTGACCTTCTCCTTCGGACGCGCCTTGGTCGACCCGGCGCTGAAGGCCTGGCATGGCGATCCCGCACTGGTTGCCGAGGGCCAGCAGGCGCTGGCGGATCGCGTCGGCCCCAACTCAGCTGCGGTGGCCCTCGTGAGTGCGTAACAGTGCTGTTTACGCACTCACGAGCCTGTTCCGCGTCAGCGGAACAGGCCCTCCCGCAGCGCGGTTGCCACCGCTGCTGCGCGGTCGGTGACTCCTAGCTTGCGGTAAATGCCGCGTACATGGCTCTTGACCGTCTCCTCGCCAACCACCAGTGCGGTGGCGACCGCGCGGTTGGATGAGCCGGCGACCATCAGCGAGAGCACCTCGCTCTCCCGCTGGGTCAGGCCGAGGTGTGCGCCGGGCCAGAACTCGCCGGCCTTGAGCCGGGCGGCCGACGCCCCGGCCCGGGTGCTGAGCGCAGCGTCGAGGACTACCCCGCCGGCGTGCACCCGCTGCAGCTGCTCAACCAGCTCGGGGCCGTCGATCCGCTTGAGCAGGTAGCCCGCCGCCCCGGCGTGCATCGCCTGGAATAGGTACTGCTCGTCGTCATAGACCGTGAGCAGTACGACTTTGCGATCCGGAAAGTCCTGTAGCAGGAGCCGGCACAGGTCCAGCCCGCTCTCCCCACCCAGCCGGACGTCGGCGAGCACAATGTCAGGATTCAGCCCGTCCACTACCCGCCGCGCGGTCGTCGCATCCGAGGCCTCGCCGACCACGCGGACCTGACCGGTGAACCGAGCGAGCATCGCCTTGAGGCCGGTGCGCACCATCTCGTGATCGTCTACCAGCACCACCCGCAGCGGCTGGCTGTCCATTTGCTGAGTGTAATCGGCGGATCCCCTCGTCATTCCCTCTAGAAGGGGACGCCGGGAGAAGACGCTCTTGCTTACTCTCAGGCACCAGCGCAACGCAGGGGCGCTACCGGACCGACCCGATCACATCGTGGGTCGCCGTCGGTGTCCCCAAGAAAGAGGTGGGACGTGCCCGACAAGTTGATGCGGATGGAGCGCGCCGGGTCCAGCACCGCGCGCCCGGTGATGCTCGCGATCGCCGGGGACAGTGCGGCCGGCAAGACCACCCTGACCAAGGGACTGGTGGAAGCGCTGGGTGCCGACCGCATCACCTCGCTGTGTGCAGACGACTACCACCGCTATGACCGGGAGGAACGCAAGGGACTGCCGTTCACGGCGCTGCACCCGGACTGTAATTACGTGCAGATCATGGAACAGCATCTGCAGCTACTGGCCACTGGCCAGCCGGTGCTTAAACCGGTCTACGACCACGACACCGGCCAACTCACCCGGCCTGAACTTATCGAACCCACCGAGTTCGTGATCGTGGAAGGCCTGTTGCCGCTGCACACTCCACTATCCCGGGCGTGCTTCGACATCACCGTGTACCTCGATCCGCCGGAGCACATCCGCCGGGAGTGGAAGGTCAAGCGGGACACCACCAAGCGCGGGTACACACCCGAGCAGGTGTTGGCCGAGCTTGACAAGCGGGAGCCCGAGTCTCAGAAATTCATCCGGCCACAACGCTCCGCTGCCGACATCGTGGTGCGGTTCGCTCCGATCGACGTGCGCCATGACCCGCCGGACACTCCGCTATCGGCCGAGCTGACCCTGCGTTCGACGATCCGCCACCCAGACCTCACCGGGGTGTTCCGCGAGTCCGATCGGCGGGCCATGCATCTCAAACTCGTGCGTGACGAGGACGGCAGGCCAGTGGACGCGTTGCACGTGCACGGGTACGTGCCTCGCGAAGAGAGCCAGCTCCTGGAGAAGGCGATCTGGGCGGAACTCGGCACGGAGACGGAGCTACCGTCGTCACTGGGTCAACTCGGTGAAGGCGTTCGCAGTGAGCCGCTGGCGATTACCCAACTGCTGCTGCTGTATCACATGCTCGACGCAGTCCGCTGACCCGGCGACACTACCGGGGCGGACGGACCACAGTGACGGTGCCGTCGCCCCGAGCGGTGACGTACGCGGTCCCATCCGGACCAACTGCTACCTCGTCTGGACCGAAACCGACGAACTTGGTGTCGATCACCGTCCCCGCCTCGCTATCGATCACGCTCATAGTCTCTTCGCCGACGTTGACGACAAAGGTAAAGCGGCTGCTGCGATCGGTTGCCAGCCCGCGTGGATTGATACCAACCGGAATGGTGTCGTTCACCGCCAGGATGGTGTTGAAGAGGTCCAAACCGGGCTGAGCCGGCAGGTTGATCACGCTCACGGTGTGGTCACCAAAGTTGGTCACATAGGCGTGACGGCCGTCGCGGTCGATTGCTACCTTTTGCGGCGCGCGGCCGACGATGATGTTACGCACCACCCGCTTTTCGCGGATACTGATCACAGTGACCGTGTTGCTGCCGCTGTTGGCGACAAGGGCGAACTCCCCCTTGGGGTCGATGGCAACCCCATCCGGATTGGCACCGACGGGCACGGTTTCGATCGCCTCGAGCTTCTTGCTGTCGATCACGGTTACCGTGTTGCCGTAGTAGTTGGTCACGAAGGCGTAGTGATCACGGGGGAAGACCGCCACGGCGACCGGGTTGACGCCGACGGGTATGTCGCGGATTTTCTTCCCATTTGCGGTGTCGATCACGCTCACCGAGTTTTCGAGGTAGTTCGTCACGAAAGCGTGCCGGCTGTCAGGGTCCACCGCCACGCCACGCGGGCCAGCACCGACACCCACCGAACCAACCACCCGCTGACTATCGGTGTCGATCACCCGTACGGCGTTGTCGGCGAAGCTGGCCACGTAGGCATGCTTGTTGTCGGTGTCGACCGCCACCCCGCGCGGATCGCCGCCGATGGTCACGGTCTGGTTCGGGTTGGGTTGGGCGACAGCCGGGCTGGCCCCGCCGACCGCGGTAGCAACGGTCGCGGCCGCCAACACCGGTACCAGCATCCCGGCCCATCGCCGGGGTCCGACCTGAACCCGGCCGGCTGGCCTGCTTTTCCGATGCTTTGCTGCCGATCGGATCGTCATCCCGCTCTCCCCTTGATCACCGACACACACGGTTACGCCACACGGAGTAACGACCGTCCTCGCCTCACGATTCGCATCGCGTGAGTGGACGCGTCTGGGCGCAGCGTGTTCGCCGCCAACCAGCATCTCGACAGGCCATACTCGCCGGATCAGCCGTCGAGTGCGTAGCCGGCGCCGCGCACGGTGCGGATCCGGTCGGCGCCCAGCTTGCGACGCAGGTACCCGATGTAGACAGCGACGACGCTGGCGGACCTCAGCTGCCCCCAGACCGCCGCGGCGAGTCGGTCCTGCGACACCGGCTGGCCTGCCTGGTCAGCCAACGCGACCAGCAGGGCGTACTCGGTGGGTGACAGCGTCACGAGCCGGCCGGCGACGCTGACCAGCCCGAGGGCGGTGTCAACCGTGACCGCCCCCGCACGCAGCACGGTGCGGTCCACCGGCAGCTGGTCATGGATCCGCAGCCGTAGCCGGCTGACCAGCTCCTCCACCGGGAAGGGCGTGGTCAGGTAGTCGTCCTGGCAGCCCCGCAGCAGCGACACCGTCTGGTCCCGTTGTTCGCGGGAGGTAAGGGCGATGACCGGCAGCTGCGGAGCCACCAGGTGCAGCTCGTCGAGGAATTTCCGGGGATCCGGGCCGGCCAGCGAGATGTCCAGCACCATCCCCGCGAGAGAGTGGCCGCGGGCCGCGTCCAGCACTTCTACGACGGCGTCCAAGATCCGTATCTTGAACCCGGTGGACCGTAACGCCTGAAGCATCCGGCTCGTTGTGGGATGCAGCGGCACCATGAGAAGAATCGGGTGCCGGAGGAGCGTCGAGCTGTGGTCGGGCTGCATCGGCGACAAGAGTTCCGCGCCGTGCGGCATTGAACAATCGCTGAGCGGCAAGATTACCCGGGCGGTCCAACGTGTCACGGACTGTCGTTGAGTGCGGACCCCCGCAGTTGGAGTAATCGGCGGGGCCATTCGGCGTAGCCGGCGGGCGCTCGTCGCGTCCCACGGCCGGATGGGCGACAACAAGCCGGTAACACTCTCAGCTCAGTGCCCCTTCTCCATACGGTTTCGCGCCATGCAACGGCAGCTGGAACGAACGCTGTGGGCGATGGCCTTCCTGGCCGTGCTCCTGGCACCCCTGCTGCTCAGCCTGCGCACCGGGGGCAATTCCTCGGTGCTGTCCGAGTTGTCCGTCGGGATGGGCCTGCTGGCCACGTCGATGCTGGTGTGCGCGGCCGTGCTGCCGTCGCGGCTGCGCTCGCTGACCCGGACGTTCGGCATCGACGGGGTGCTCGGTGTGCACCGCTTCACCGGGTTGGTTGTCGCGGTGCTCGTGGCCTTGCACGTCGCGTTGGTGGTGGCAGCCAACCCGACCAACACCGCCCTGTTCGACGTTGTCTCCGCACCCAAGCGCAGCCAGGCGGCCATGGGCGCCACCGTGGCACTCGCTGGGCTGATCGGACTCGCGGTGCTGCGCAGGCAGCTGCGGCACCGTTATGAGGTATGGCGTTGGGTGCATCTGGCGCTGGCCGGCTCGGTGCTGATTCTCACGGCACTGCACATCGTGTTGCTTGATCACCTGGTTCGGGACGCCGCGATGCGGGCGTGGTTCACCGTTCTCGCGCTGACTGTGCTGGGGGTGCTGGCTTACCGGTGGTTGTGGCGACCGGTCTTCGGTTCCCGCAGCGAATATGTGGTCCGCGAGGTCCGACCGGAGACCGCCACGGTGAGCACGCTCGTCCTCGAGCCTCGCCGGGACCGGCACCGGCGGGGATACCGATCGCTGGAGTTCGCCCCAGGCCAGTTCGCCTGGCTGCGGCTGAACCCGTCGATCCGGGCGCAGGAGCACCCGTTCACCATCGCCTCCAGCGCTGCACTGGGGATGTGGGCAGAGTTCACCATCCGGCACGGCGGTGATTTCACCCGTGCGCTGGGTCAGCTGCAGCCAGGTAGCCCAGTGTGGGTCGATGGCCCGCACGGTGCCTTCAGCGTCGATCTCAAACCCAGCACCGGCCTGGTGCTGATCGCCGGTGGGGTGGGCATCACCCCGATGATGAGCATGTTGCGGACGCTGGCGCACCGGCACGACCGGCGTCCGCACCGGCTCGTTGTGGTCGCCCGGACCATCGACGAGCTGTTGTTCCGCGGGGAACTCCAGGTGCTCCAGGAGCGGCTGGATCTCACCATCGTCGAACTCGTTCGCCAACCGCCGCAGGGCTGGACCGGCGCGTCCGGTGCCGTTGACGAGGAGCTGCTCACCGCATTACTGCCCGGCAAGTTCCGGCGCAACCAGCTCGACTACTTCCTGTGCGGGCCACCTGCGCTCGTCATCGACGTGCTGACGGTGCTCGACGGCCTGGATATTCCCCGCCCACGGATCCACACCGAACAGTTCGACCTCGTCTGAATCAAAGGTGACGTCGGCAAGAACGAGCCCAGCGAAACTCCCATTGACGATTAATAGGCAACTTAAGCAGAAAGGCCTGTCCGTGCAGCCCCCGATACCTACCTTCGTCCGACTGACCGTCGTGTTGGCTATGGTCGCCGCGCTATCGGTCGCCATGTTCCAGTACTGGGGCAGGTCGCAGTACCGGGCTACCGCCGCTACCGCCGCCACCGCAGCACCGGACAACGGCTGGACGCAGACCCAGTGGGGCCCGCTCGGCCCGGCCGATCGGGACCTACTGATCAAGGTACGGCAGGCTGGCCTGTGGGAAGGACCGGCCGGGCAGCAGGCCCAGCAGCGGGGCAGCAGTGCGCGGGTGCGGGAGGTGGGCCGGCTTATCGCGGCTGAGCATGCCGATCTCGACGCGCAGGTCCGCGAGGTCTCGGCACAGCTTGGTGTGGTGCTGCCCAACCAGCCCACTGACCAGCAGAACGGCTGGATAGGCGAGATAGCCAGGCAGCCGGTGTCGGACTTTGACCGTACGTTCGTGCAGCGGTTGCGCGCCGCGCACGGCAAGGTATTGCCGACCATTGCGCAAGTGCGGGCCGGAACTCGAAATGACCTGGTTCGCAGGTTCGCAACTTCCTCTGCCCAGTTTGTCACCCGGCACCACGAGTACCTGGAGAGCACCAGGCTGGTCGACTACTCCGCGCTCCCCGAGGCACCGAACCCCGCAGCCGCACCCCCCGCGGCACCCGCACCCGCCGCACCCCCCGCCGCAGCGTCTACACCGGCGACGGTGGCACCCGCGGCCGTGGACCATGCCCAGCACCTCGGCCAAGTCGCCAACGTCACGCCGACCAGCGGTACGAACGTCATGATCGCCGGTCTGGTCTATGCCGCCGCGCTGCTGGCCATCGTCGGCCTGCTGGCCCTGTTGGGCACCAACGTGGCACGAACGCGACGGAATCGCCCCCGCCTGCAGCACGCCTTCGAGCAAACCAGCCGGCCACGGCACGCTGCCCAGCGCTGGTGAACCGAGATCTTCCCTCACAACCCCTCAACAACCCGGAATGAGACTGGCGATGGCACGTGGAAAGCACAGGCGCGGCGCCCCCGTGGCCCTGATGGCAGCGGCGTTTACTCTGCTCGCCACTGGCGGGATCGTGGCGGTCACCGGCACCGCTGACGCCGAGTCG
>JALZDU010000320.1 GCA_030862405.1 Actinomycetota bacterium
TTCGAAGTCATGACCGATTTTCTGAAGGAGTTCGGCGCACACAACCGGTACGCGGCGCTGGCCGGTCTGCAGTACGCCAAGGCGCTAGTGCTGGGCGCCGACGGTGACCGGTTGATTCAGTACGAGCACTCCAAGGCGATCGCGGAGCTGCTGCCAGACGCCGAGCTGGTGCAGGTGGAGGGGGCAGGCCACGTGACGATGCTGGAGCAACCAAAGCTGGTCAATGAACACCTGCTGGACTTGCTGGCCCAATGCGCTGGGGCGCTGCCACGCAGTAGAAAGGGACACGAGTATGGAGCTGGAGCTGGTGACTCCGGCGGATACCGAGCGCCTTGGCCGAGCAGTGGGCGAGCGTCTGCGTCCGGGTGACGTGGTGGTGCTGTCCGGGCCGCTGGGTGCAGGCAAGACGGTGCTGGCCCGCGGTATCGGCGCCGGGCTGGGAGTCCGTGGATCGGTGACCTCTCCAACCTTCGTCATCGCCCGGGAGCACCCGGCACTACCCGGCGGGCGAGGGGTACCACTGGTGCACGTCGATGCCTACCGGCTCGGTGGGATCGCTGAGCTGGACGACCTCGATCTGGACAGCGACCTGCTGGCTGCCGCCGTGGTGGTGGAGTGGGGCGAGGGCATGGCTGAGCGCCTGGCCGATGAACATCTGCTGATTCGACTAGCGCGGCGCGACGGGGATGACAGCCGGGTGGCGGAGCTCTTCGGTCCAGCGCGGTTGCTGCCGGCGGCGTGCTCTTCGGTGACCGAAACGCCCGATCCGTAAGCTATCCGTCCGTGCTAGTGCTGGCTCTGGACACCGCGACGCCCGCGGTGACTGCCGGATTGCTACGACTGCCCGATGCGAGCCCCCCGGAGGTGCTCGCCGAGCGGACTGCCGTGAATGCCCGGGCGCATGGTGAACTGCTCATGCCGTCGGTGTGCGAGCTGCTCACGGTCGCCGGGGTGCGGATACGTGACCTAGACGCGGTGGTGTGTGGGGCTGGGCCGGGCCCGTTCACCGGGTTGCGGGTGGGGATGGTTACCGCTGCGGCGCTGGGAGATGCGCTAGGCATCCCGGTCTATCCGGTGGGCAGCCTCGACGCGATCGCGCACCAGGCGGGTGCAGGGACCCCCCTGCTCGTGGTCACCGACGCCCGGCGCCGGGAGGTCTACTGGGCGCGTTACGACGAGACCGGCGCCCGAGTCGACGGGCCCCACGTGGATCGGCCGGTTGACGTGCCCCTAGCTGGGCTGGCACGGGTGGCCGGTGCTGCCGACGCACTGGCGTTACCGGTGCTACCCGCGGCGGTGCCGCCGCGGCATCCCAACCCAGCGGGACTGGTCGCCGTGGTCGCGGCGGCGGTGCGAGCACATGCACCGCCGGACCCGCTGACGCCGCTGTACCTCCGCCGTCCCGACGCGCTGGAACCCGGCCCGCTCAAGCGGGTGACGCCGGTATGAGTGTCATGATCGGACCGATGACGCCGGCCGACGCGCAGCGCTGCGCCGAGCTGGAGAAAGTACTGTTCGACGGCGACGAGCCGTGGGGCCCGGAGGCTTTCCTGGAGGCGCTGGTCAGCCGTCATCATTATCTCGCCGCGCGGGAAGGCGGGTCCCTGATCGGCTATGCGGGCCTGTTCCGTGCCGGTGACCAGGCTGAGATTCACACTCTCGCGGTGGATCCGGCGCACCAGGGTCGGGGGATCGGCCGGGCCCTGTTGCATGCGATGCTCGACCACGCTGCCGGGGCCACGGTGTTCCTTGAGGTGCGTACCGACAACAAGGCAGCGATCCAGTTGTATCGCAGCGTGGGGTTCACCGTGATCGGCACCCGCCGCGGTTACTACCGGCCCAGCGGCGCCGATGCGTTCACCATGCGCAGGCAGGCATCGTGACCGCCGACGTATTTCCTCCCGCGGAGGCGGCATTATGACCGCGCTGGTCCTGGGCATCGAGACGTCCTGCGACGAGACCGGGGTAGGCGTCGTGCGGTTGGCGTGCGACGGGACGGTCACCCTGCTCGCCGATGAGATCGCGTCCAGTGTGGATCAGCATGCGCGGTTCGGCGGCGTGGTGCCCGAGGTGGCGTCCCGCGCCCATCTGGAGGCGATGGTGCCGATGGTGCGCCGGGCACTGCACGTCGCCGGGGTCAGGGCGTCCGATCTGGACGCGGTGGCGGTCACCGCCGGTCCGGGACTGGCCGGCGCGTTGTTGATCGGCGTGGCCGCGGCCAAGGCTTACGCGACAGCCTGGGCCGTCCCGCTGTACGGGGTCAACCACCTCAGCGCGCACGTTGCGGTGGACACCCTGGAGCACGGTCCGCTACCTCCGGCGCTTGCCCTGCTTGTCTCCGGTGGGCACTCCAGCCTGCTGCAGGTCTCCTCGCTGACGCAGCCGTTGCAGCCGCTGGGGGTCACCATCGACGACGCCGCCGGGGAGGCATTCGACAAGGTCGCGCGGCTGCTGGGGTTGGGTTTCCCCGGCGGACCGTTCATCGATCAGGCAGCCCGGGACGGCGATCCCAGCAGCGTCCGGTTCCCTCGTGGTCTGACCGGCCCCGGCGATGCGCCCTACGACTTCTCGTTCTCCGGACTCAAGACTGCGGTGGCCCGGCACGTCGAGGGGCTGCAGCGCCGCGGTATCACGGTGCCGGTGGCCGACGTCGCGGCGGCTTTCCAGGAGGCCGTGGTGGACGTGCTCACCGCCAAGGCGGTCCGAGCCGCGACCGATTGGGGCATCGACACCCTGCTCATCGGCGGTGGGGTTGCCGCCAACTCCCGGTTGCGCGCGCTGGCACAGCAACGCTGCACGGCGGCCGGGCTGCGGCTGCGGGTGCCCCGGCCACGATTGTGCACCGACAACGGAGCCATGGTGGCTGCGCTCGGCGCGCACCTGTTAGCCGCCGGAGCGCTCCCCTCCCAGCTCGACATCCCGGCCGATCCGAGCCTAGCGGTCACCACCTCCCTGGTTGGTAGCCCTTCAAGTGCCACCAACCGGGGATGACGGTGCTGTTAACCGCTACCAATCCCGCACCGGACCGGCCCGGGGTTGGTAGGTCATGCCAGCCCCCGGTTGGTGGTACTTGAAGGGCTACCAATGGGGACACATCGCGACTTCCGGCCACCCTAGTTGAGTTGCTGGCACTCAGCGCAGTAGTCTGCTAATTGGCACTCTGGTCCTCAGAGTGCCAGACATGGCATGGGCCACCTCGACACCCGCGACGGCGAGGTGGTTGCAGCCTGCATCAGACAACCCTGCCAGCTCTTTGAAGACCCCAGAAAGTGGAGGTCACACCGTGGCGAGCGTGAACATCAAGCCGCTCGAGGACAAGATCGTCGTTCAGGCCAGCGAGGCTGAGACGACGACCGCGTCCGGCATCGTTATCCCGGACACCGCCAAGGAGAAGCCCCAGGAGGGCAAGGTCTTGGCCGTGGGCCCGGGTCGGATCAATGACAGCGGCACTCGCATCCCGGTGGATGTGAGTGTCGGTGATGTGGTCCTCTACAGCAAGTATGGCGGCACCGAGATCAAGCACAACGGCGAGGAGTACCTGATTCTCTCCGCCCGCGACGTGCTCGCTGTTGTCAACTGACGGTTCGACCGTCATTACCGTGGCCGCCCCGCTCCCCCTTCAAGGGTCAGCGGGGCGGTCCCGCATCGGGTCGGTGGCACGGCAGCGACCTAACAGACTTAGCTTGTGAGGAAGGCAGGCAATGCCCAAGCAG
>JALZDU010000187.1 GCA_030862405.1 Actinomycetota bacterium
GAATAACCCCGCTCAGCCCGCTGAATGCGGGAAGAGGCGGTGGAGGATCTCGTCGGCGATCTCGTGGGGGGTGGCCGCGAGGTCGACGGTGATGCCGGGTTCATCGGCATCGAGCGGCTCGAGCGCCGCGTACTGGGAGTCCAGGAGCTCGGGCGGCATGAAATGCCCGCGACGGGCCGCCAGCCGTTGCGCGACCAGCTCCCGCGGACCCGCCAGATGGACCATCCGGACATCCGGGCCCGCGCTGCGCAGCACGTCCCGGTAGGCCCTGGTCAGCGCCGAGCAACTAACTACGGCGCACTCACCGCGGGCGGCCCGCTCGGCCAGCCAGGACGCGATTGCCGCCAACCAGGGCGCGCGCAGCGGGTCGTCGAGCGGACGCCCGGCGGCCATCCTGGCGATGCTGGACGCGGGGTGGAAGTCGTCGCCCTCAGCCAACACGCAGCCGGTCCGATCGGCGAGCAGACCTGCCACAGTGCTCTTGCCCGAGCCGGACACTCCCATCACGACAAGCTGCATCAGCCTCACCCCTCTGCGACCAGCTCCTACGTAACCTGCCCCAGCGTCACATGGATGTCGCCCTCGTTCTGATCACTGTGCATGGTTGCTTTAGCATCGCAATTGCAAGCTGGTGGCGGTCGAGGAGGGGCCCGCGTGCACGACGTTCAGATCGAAGTGGTGCTCTTGTCGGTGCCGGTACCGGCTTCGGGTGACGCGCAGCTGCGATGGCGGATCGCACGCGGTGACCTGCCATCGGGATGCCGGCCGGATACCCGGGCACGTGAGCTTGCAGGTCTTGGCACAACGGTGCCCACCGCGACAGTGGTGCACTCGACATCGTGGCGTCACGGTCCTGCGGGGCTGATCCTGACCTACGCGGTCCTTCCTGATCCGAACCCTGCCGAGGGCACCGCGCACGCTGTCCCAGCTGACGCCCGCATCGTCTGCTCTGCCGACGCCGCCGCACCAAGCCCCACGGTGGTGGAGGTAGAACATGTCGTGGCCCATGCGCTTCGGCACCTGTCGCTGGTAGCACGCACCTGCCCTGCGGTGGCGGTTGCGGTCGATATGCATCCGCAGCTATGGCACGCTGTGAGTGTCCACGCCCCCGATGTAGCAGGTCAGCTCGTCGACTCCGGAGCCTGAAGGTGAGCAAAGGGGTGATCTCGCGTTGTGACGCGCCGCCCACGATTGCTTGCCCTCATGGGCTCCGGCGAGACCGCCCCGACGATGGCGCGGGTGCATCGAGCGCTCGTGGAGCGCCTCGGCGCTTCACTCGTCGATGCCGTGCTGCTCGACAGCCCCTACGGTTTCCAGGAGAACGCTGACGAGATCTCCCAGCGCACGGTCGGCTACTTCCGCAATCTCCAGATTCCGCTGGCCGTCACATCGTGGCGTACCGCGGATGACGTCCTGGCCCGCGAACGGGCATTAGCCCGGATCGCCGCCGCGGATTATGTCTTCGCCGGACCGGGCAGCCCGACCTACGCGCTAGGGGTTTGGGAGAGCAGCCGGCTGCGCGACGCCCTGGCCAGCAAGCTCACCAGTGGCGGGTGCGTAGCGTTCTCCAGTGCGGCAGCGGCGACTCTGGGCACTGCCACCGTGCCGGTGTACGAGATTTACAAAGTGGGCGCGACCCCGTTCTGGGCCAAGGGCATGGATCTGCTGGCGCAGATCGGCTTGCGCGCGGCGGTGATCCCGCACTACGACAACGCAGAAGGCGGTACCCACGACACCCGGTTCTGCTACCTCGGCGAGCGGCGGCTGCGAGTGCTCGAGTCGATGCTGGACGCCGACACGATCGTGCTCGGGATAGATGAACACACCGCCGGCGTGTTCGACCTCGATACGGACGCGGTGACGGTCCTGGGTCGGGGCACGCTGACGGTCCGCAGGCAGGCGGTGAGCACGGTGTTCGCGTCGGGCCGCACCGTTGCGATCGATGAGCTTCGGACGATAGCCGCTGGTCGCGGGCCGACACATGATCCGGTGAACGCGCAGCCTTCCACCGCCGAGACGGCCGCCCCGACACCGTCATTACGCGCCGAGGCCGACCGGCTGGAGCACGTCTTCGATAGCGGGCTACGGGCCCGTGACGTCAGCGCGGCAGTTACGGCCGTCCTCGAGCTGGAACAGGCGATCGTCGACTGGTCGGCCGACACCGAGGAGATGGACGGTGTCGAGGGGCCACGGGCCCTGCTGCGCCGGATGGTGACGAGATTGGCTGAACTGGCCGTGGTAGGCGCAAGGGATCCACGGGAGATCGTCGGGCCCTTCGTCGGCATGCTCCTGGAGCTGCGAGAGCAGGCTCGCGAGCAAGGCTTGTGGACGCTCGCCGACACCTTGCGCGACCGGCTCACCGCAGCCGGGGTCGAGGTGCGCGACACGCCCCAAGGTGCAATCTGGCTGCTGGGCACGGGTCAGCGTGGTGGTCCGGCTCGGGGATCGAGGTAACGCAGGTGGACGGCATGCAGCACCTCACCACGGAATCGGCCGGTGACACCGGCGAACTCGTCAAACAGGATGCCGGATAACGAGGACAACCCGCAAATCACCTCGGCATCATTGCTGTCTAGCGATTGCAGTAATACTGCAGCTTCAGTACCGGTTCGCACTGCGATACCGGCCGCGTCGATCTCGCAACATAGCCTGGCCCAGCCCAGCCCGGTTACCTTCGCGAGATGTCGCAGACTGGCCCCGGCCGAGTAGCGTGCCGCAAGCAGCCGGTCGAGCACGCCGACGCCCAACGCCAAATTCCACGCGGCGCTCTCATGCGTGAAAATGCGTGCTCGAGGCGCCCGTCAGCATGATTCCCTGGGCGTCGTGCCCGCTGGTCTGGCCCGCGAGTACGCCGGATGCGGCGACGGCGATCTGAGCGAAGCCGACCAGGCCGAGTAGTACCCGCAAGGCAGTAACCAGCCGCCAGCGAGGTGATCGTGGGCGGCGGCCAGGACTGCCGCGACGACGTCGGGCTCCGGGGCGGCCACGGCGGTCCGGGCCAACCGGGTGACATGCGCCACTGCGCTGCTCTCCCCATCCAGCCCAGCCGAGAGGGCTTCCCAACCCTAAGTGCAGTCCACATGACAACTGTCGGCCCTAGCGAGCCCTGGGGTTCCCCTAAACTGTCAGTTACTCTTCCCGCATGGGTGACGCCCGATCTGATGACGCACAGGTCACTGCGCTAGCGCTTTCAGCGGGCATCGGTGACCGTGCCGCCGTTGCGGCCTTCGTGCGCGCTACCCAGCGCGATGTGTACCGCTTCCTGAGTCATGTCGGGGACCGCGGCGAGGCGGAGGATCTCACCCAGGACACTTATTTGCGGGCTTTGCGGTCGCTGCCGAGCTTTGCTGGCCGCTCCTCCGCACGCACCTGGCTGCTGTCTATAGCTCGCAGAGTCGCCGCCGACCACGTGCGTTGGACCGTGACGCGGCCGCGCACCACCGCGGTCGAGGACTGGAACACCGTCGTGGCGGCGAGTCCAACACATCGGCGGCCCGGGTCCGACGAGGGCGTAGTGCTCCGCGAACTGGTGGCCGGGCTCGAGCCGGACCGCCGGGACGCATTCGTGCTCACCCAGATGTTAGATTTCGGCTACGCGGCTGCGGCGCAGGTGTGCGGCTGCCCCATCGGCACCATCCGGTCTCGGGTTGCCCGGGCGCGGGAAGACCTGGTGCATGCGATGAACGCTCCTGAGCTGCCCGGACGAAGCACTCCCGGTCGCTGAGTTTCACTGTCGCTGAGTTTCAATGTCGCTCCTCAAGGCCGACAGCCTTGCGCAGGCGCTCCGCGGCGTCCCGGAGATGCGGATCGTTGCGCGCATCTGAGGCCATCAGCTCAGCCACCGCCTCGGCGATAACATTGAGCTTCTCCTGCGCGGCCTCCTCCGTGCGGCGACCGGCGTTCTCCAGTAGCACCACCAGAAGCAGCGTGAGGACGCTCGCGACAGTATGAATTGCCGTCTGCCATTCCTTGAGGTCCGCCCACAGGGGCAAGCTGACCAACCAGACCGCGACGATGCCGGCACACACGAAAAAGAACGGCGCCTGGCTGACCCGAACGTAAGCCGCTTGGACAAAACGATCAAACAGCGAACGGCGATCTCCCCGGCTGCGGGTAGTTGCGGCGTCGGTGCGCTCCACAACGAGAAGCCTAACCACGAGCGGGGAACCCAAGGGATTCTCTGTGCGACCATTGTCACGTGGATTGCACAGAGTGTCGTGAGGCCGTCTCGACTGAGCTGGACGGCGAGGGGAGCGCGGCGCAACGGGTCGTCATCGCCGCTCACCTAGCGACTTGTGTGGCATGTCGATGGTTCGCCGACGAGGCGGCGCGCGTCACCAGGCTGGCTCGAACCGCCCCTGTGAGCCAGCAGCCCGACATCACCTCGAAGCTGTTGTTCAGCCTTAGCGGGCTGGCCACAATCCGGCAGGCACTCACCGAGCTCGATCGTGACTCAACCATCTGCGCCGCAGCGATGATGACCCTCGATGGCGCCGACATGGCCAGGGCCACGCGGGCCGCACTTGACTGTGCCGACATTGCCGCGGCTGCACAGCGGGTGTTGTCCCGCCCCACCGCCATCGATACCGGTGTCGTCAGGGCCATCCTGGAAGCCGTGGCCACCGCCGCCGACCGCTGTGCGGTGGAGTGCGGCCAGCATGCCAGTCACCACGGTCACTGCCGAGTCCACTCCGAAAGCGCCTACCGCACTGCCAAGATCTGTCGGTCGGAACTGCAGAACATCACTGGCTGACTGTGCGGTCGATACCTCTCGCCGAACGGCATCACCGGGACAGCGGCGGCCGCAACGTAACCTTGCGGCAACACCAGCCTCTGCACACGAGAAGGTTTCGGTTACCTCAACGCGCTTCATCGCGACGTTCGTTTATGCGATGGTGGTTGCTCCGAGTCGCTGCCGGGCGCCCGAAGCTGGGACCTAAAAAGCCGAGGAACCTTGCGGTCAGGCCCTGGTCACTGAGGCGGCTTGAATCGCTGGGTCACCGTCGAAGTCCTCGAATTGCTGATCGATCAGGTCCAGGTCGAGATCCTGCTCCCACCCGGGCACTTGAAACTCCTTGACGGTGCCGCTGACCCGGACGGTTTCGTCCTGTGTGAGACCGGGGGATATTGGCTCCGACGACGAGGATGGGGTTCTCTCCGATGTCGTCACCGCCAAGGGTCAACGCGTGAGGTGCGATGATCGTGGCGACCTCACCGGTAAGTTGAACCTGCTGTCCGATCCGCCCCTCCAGGCTCTCCTGGGCGGCGCCCCCTTGGCCCTGTTCTCCTAAACCTGGCTGTTCTGCCACCGCGGGGGGCGGGTTGACCACTTCAGGATTGCCAGCCGTCTCATCGCTGCCGCCGGCTGCAGCGCCTTCCGGTATTGGAACTCGGCCTGACCGCCGCGTTGGCTTGCTCAGTCCTTCACGGGCGGCTCAACCGCCCCAGCGCAAACGCCGCCAGGGCCGTAATCACCGCTCCGAGCCCGTAGAAATAGCCGAGCTGCTCAAGCACCTGCATCCAGTTCGTCCCGAGCGGCGCACCGATTGGGCTGCTCGGCCCGCCGGTGCCCCATAACTGGCTGAACACAGGCCCGATAATGAACCAGATCCCGCCGGCCAGAGCAAGCCACGCCCCCAACCCACCGCTGAACCGGTTTGCGCTCGGACCCAGAATGAGGCCACCGAGCAACACGACGAGACCAGGCAGAATATTCAGCCACAGCCGGTCAAGCGTGAAGAACCAAGGGTCGGCGACGCCGAAGGCGTAGCTGAAATACGGCCCGATGAAGGGGATCATGGCACCCCAGACACCGAGCAGCGCGAGGAAGGACCCGCTTACTGCACCCCGGCTGCGCGGCATCACCAGTGCCGATCCTTTCTGGGCGGTCAAACTGTCGTTGCGCGAAGGCTGTTTTGCCACCGACATGGCAATCTCCTCATTAGTCCCCGGAGAGAACGACGTGACGGTTCATTCGGTGTACCGAGTCCGTCGCTACCATGGTTACCCGGCACTCCCGGGAGCAAACTCACTGACGCCCCAGGCGAAGAGCCGGTGTGCGTGCAGCGGAGGCGGCAGGAGGGTGGGACCGAGTGACCCCAGCGGATCAGATCATGGGGACCGTCCGGGATGCCTGTCCCACGGTTGGATACCGCGTCCGCCGGGTATTTGACCGGCGGTACTAGTAATTGTGCAATCGCGGAGCCATGTAACGCCGGTCCTCTCCTCCAGGACGGCATCGAGTCCTCCGATTTCGTGCCCGCGGTGAAACCTGAGCCGCACAACCAGAGGCCGCAGGCACCGTCGGTGGGCACGCGCCGGACCGGGGGCAAGGCGACAGTGCGCGAAATCCGGTGCCATGGGTGCGTAGCGGGGAGGTGATGCGGTGGGTCACGTGGACACGCGACCGGTTCTGGCTGATTCCTGTGATCTGTACGGTGCTGGCGTTCGGTCTCGGGTTTCGGCTTGATCGCTTTCGACCGGGTAACTCAGTACTCCATCCAGCTCCCGTTTGTGATCAGCAGTGGCGCCGAGGGGGCGCGCTCCGTGCTGTCGGCGATCGCCGGGTCGATGATTACTTTCACCGGCCTGGTGTTCTCGATCACGATAGTGACACTGCAGCTGACCAGCTCCCAGTTTTCCCGCGCGTCCTGCGTAACTTCCTGCGGGACCGGTTCAGTCAGCTCACGCTCGAATTTTCATCGCGGCGTTGGACGGGCTGATCGGGCCCTCGCGCATCGTCGCCGCTGCGCGGCCGGGCGTCATCGTGTCCGTCGACGCCGCGATGCTGGGCCGGCTGGCCGAGCGCAGCGGCAGCACAGTGCACCTACTACGGGCCATCTGGGAGTTCGTGCCGGCAGGCGCCGCCCTGCTCCGCGTGTTTGGCGAGGACGCCCCCTCGGACAAGCGCATGCGCGGCAATCGTGCTCGGCGAGGAACGCACCGGGGACCAGGACGTCGGCTTCGGCCTACGCCAGCTAGCCTAGCCGGCGGGCTGGACGCCCGCCTATTGCCCCGGTTCGGGGTAATGTTCAACCACGTCGACCTCGACGCCACCCTCGCCACCGCCGACCTGGTCATCACCGCCAAAGGCACGATCGACCACCAGACTCCCCCATGCACGGCAAGATCCCGGCCGAGGCCGCCCGCCGAGCCAAGCGCTACGGCAAGCCAGTCATCGCCCTGGCCGGCACCATCGGCGCCGCTGCCAGAGTCACCTACGACG
>JALZDU010000352.1 GCA_030862405.1 Actinomycetota bacterium
CTGCTTGCCCTTGGGCCGCCCGGGCCCACCCTTGTCGCGCTTGTTCTCCGGCGGTGCGGGCCTTCCTGGGTCCTCGTCGCGCGAGGGCGGGTTCGAGGAGTTCCCCGAGTTGCGCGACAGCAGATGCTCCAGCCGGGTCAGCTTGTCGACCAATGCCTCATTGGCCTCGATCAGCTCCGCGAGCTGCCCTGCCTGGCCGCTGATCTGCCGGTCCTGCGCGGCAAGCTGCTCGCCCTGGCGGCGCACCACGACGATCAGCTCGTCGCGTGACATCTCCTCCGGCACCAGCACCCGCAGATCAAACCGCACTCCAGCCGATCAGCCTCGCAACGACACGCCCCACAGACACCAGCCGTCACATCTCGTGCAACGGCGCGCTCCGCGCGTCAGCGCACGCGGGCACACCGGCTGAATGTTTGCAACCAACCTTGCCGGGCGAGAGGCTACGATCGGGTGGTAGCCGTACTGAAACGGCCTGTCACCGCCGCCTCTGAGCGCTACCATGTAACTATCTATTGAGTAAATGTTGACGAAAGGTGGATATGGTTAGCACCGGTGGAACTCCAAGCCTTGGTTCTCAAACTTCTGTAGATTTAGACGCGGATATACAGGAGCTATGTCGACTAATCGAACAAAAAAGCTTTTGTAGGCTGTCAGCCGAGCAGGTGCGGTCCCTGCTCATCAGGCGGGACGCCCTTTCGTTGCAGGACTGGCCAACTTTCCAGGAGGCTTGGACGCGGCTGCCGTTGGACGGCTACATGGCCGACGGAGGTCATTACCGTAGACGGCGTTACGCCATCCTTAGCGCCCGCGCTTCTAGTCTCACCTTCCAGCTCGAGCCTCAGCAGCCGCACTATCAGCACCGTGATCATAACCAGCTGAATGGTGGAGTTCTCCGGTATTTTGAGCCCATAGCGGACGCTATCCTGAGAGGCAAGACTATGAACAGCCTCCTTGCTTTCGGTTGCGCTCTATTCGGCCGCCTATCACCTGTGTCTGATTGGCACATCGAGGTCCATCAATTTCGTATCGAGGCGGACGGAACTCAAATAGCCCAGCCGACACCCGAAGGATTGCATCGTGACGGAGTGAAATTCGTGATGATGCTCCTGGTAAATCGGTTCAATGTCGTGGGCGGGGTAACTCGGATACACGACCTCGACGATCACCGTTTGGACGAGTTCACACTCACCAGTCCTCTGGAGATGGTACTTGTCGATGATGAGCGTGTCCGTCATGGGGTCACACCGATTGCGCCATCCGATACTGGCCGGCCTGGTTATCGAGACGTACTCGTCGCAACTTTTTGCAGCAACGCCGCCGTCGTCGGACAATAAGCCATTCTCCAGAATCTTCCGGCGGCACCCTCGGCGAACCGGGGCCGGTTGTGTATACTTTGTACTATGCTCACCATTGGCGTGGAAGAAGAATTTTTCGTTTTCGATCCTGCCGGCCGAGACTTCTCACGTGAAGGCTTGCCAGGTTTCGACCGGCTTAAAAATCGACACTCGTGCAATGGTGGGGTTTATGGATTCGATCACGAGTTTCATTTGTCTATCATAGAGAGTCGCACGGGGATCTGTCGGGATTTGAAGCAGGTACGGACCCAGATCCAAGAACTTCGCGATGCACTGATCCGCGCGGGCGCCGAGTCAGATTTGTTGATCCTCGCTGCTGGCACCTCCCCGTTAGGGAATTGGCGCACGACTCGGATCACAGACAAGGCGCGCTATGCGGAAATCGCTCAACATTATCGCGAGGTCGCCCAGCGGCGAATGACTTGCGGTTGCCATGTGCACGTCGGCATCGCTGACCGAGATATAGCGGTTCAGGTCCTCAACAGGGTTGTGCCCTGGCTACCCAATTTGCTTGCTCTTTCTGCCAGCTCACCCTTTTATGATGCTGCGGACACCGGCTACCAGAGTTCTCGAAGTCTCCTCTGGGGCGGTTTTCCAGTGGCTGGCACACCACCCATTTTCAGCTCGCACAAAGATTATGCACAAAACATTAGACTGCTCATCAGTACCGGCTCAATCCTCGACGAGGGACACATTTACTGGGATGCTCGCCTTGGCGTCAAGTACGACACCCTGGAATTTCGCATCGCGGATGCATGCACGACTGTCGACGAGTTGGTCCTGCAGGTGGGGTTGTGCCGAGCCCTGGCGCTAACATGCATGAACGAGATTACCAATAACCGACCGCTGCCGGCTGCGCAACCGGAGTTGATCAGAGCTGCAATGTGGCGGGCAGCTCGATCTGGCGTGGATGATGATCTCATTGACGTTGTGGCACAGGAAAAGGTTACAGCAACCGTGATGTTGGACCGTTTGCTCAACTACTTGCGCCACGCTTTGGAGGAGCTTGGTGATTGGGACGAAGTCGTTGACCTGGTAGGCCAGGCCCGGCAGCGCGGCACTTCCGCTCGGCGTCAGCGTCAGGTACTAGCCCGTACCGGGCGACTCGACGATGTAATGGATGAGCTTGCGAGAGAGACCGCCGACGCTTCCAGCTGACGAGGTAGCTACTCCGCACCGGTAGGGCGGTGCCCTATTCCGGTAACCTTGAGGCTGGCGGCGGAGCTGGCAGGAAAGCATTTATTCACATATCCAAGGTACTCATAGTTCAGGTCCCATTCCGCAGCCGCCTCAAGTAGTGCTCGCATTTCGTGATCAGCAAAATTAGGGTAATTGAAGAGTTCATCGAAAACGATGACTGTGCCCGGAACCAGTCGGTCGCCAAGCCAGCCGAGCACAGTTCGGGTTGAGGTGTAAATATCGCAGTCGACATGCATGAAGGCGACCACGTCGGTATTTTTCGCTACAAAGCGGGGCAGCGTGTCTGCGAACAGTCCGGGGATCAACGTCACGTGCGGGGGGACAGCTTCCGGACTGCCGTGAAACGACCCGCGTGTCAGGGTCGGACGCCCTTCCCCACGCACCCAGTCCTCGGGCAACCCTTCGAAGGAGTCAAACCCGTGTATCCGGGCCCGGGTCTGCTCGGCGATTACTTGCACAGAGGCGCCGGTGCTCACGCCGAACTCGAGCCATAGGCCTTGGAGTGTGACGTGCCGTATCGCGTAACGAAGATGCTCTGCTTGGTCATTGTCGTTACAGCCGGTGCTGAACCTCCGGCTCGCCAGGATCCGCTGGACTTCCGCTTGAGCCCTGACGGGCAGCTTCTCCGGTGCAGTCATGGGATGACGCAGTCTCTCCTCATTACTGGGCTGCTTCGTCAGCGCCCATCCTGCGGAGTGCGGAATTCCGGCGTCAAGGGGCCGTCTTCCGCACTGCGGTGACCCACGTCCACCGGCAGGACGGAACCGTCCGCAACCGCCCTCGCCGCGGCCGCCGAGTCCTTAACAGCCCTCATGTCGAACAGCTCCCCCACCCGCGTGCGGGCGGCCAGCTTGGACTCCCCATGATCACGCAGCCGGTCAGCGTACAACCGGACAGCGGGCACGGGTCTCCTCATCGAACTTCCGAGGTGCAGGCATGGCTCCAGTCTCCTTGCTAGATCAGAGCCTCTCCACCACCCAGGGCGGTTCACCCTGCCGTGTCGGCCGCCTGAATCGATCGGGAGTCGAGGGAACACGCCGTCGACAGCGTGGCATCCGGCCGCCACCCGCAACCGCCACGGGGCGAACGGTGGTTCACCGCAGGCTTTCAGGCGCAGCCGTATGCACCTGGGCGACCACGTCGCTTCAGTAGCGGCGGCTCGACGCGTACCGTGATCAGGTCGGCGGGCGCGGGCGAGGAGGAGCCGTGGCGTATCCGGACGGGCTGCTCGGAGCTGGCGAGCAGGTGGTGGTCCACAGGCATCCGCACTGGAAGATGCTCGTGGTGCCCGTGCTGGCCCTCCTGCTCCTCGTCGCGCTGTGCTCCTATCTCGCGGCGCTGGTCGCGGGACAGTCCTGGGAACGCTACGCCTGGGCCGTACTGGTGGCGGTCGGAGCGGTCGGGGTCGGGTGGCTGACCGTGGCGCCGCTGCTGCGCTGGCGCACCACGCACTTCGTGCTCACCACCCACCGGGTGCTGGTCCGCGAGGGCGTGCTCATCCGCAGCGGCATCGACATCCCGCTGGGCCAGGTCGAGGGCGTGCGGTTTCGGCACACCCTGCTGGAGCGGATGGTGGGCTGCGGGACGTTGAGCATCGAGTCCGGCTCCGAGGAGCCGCTGGAGCTCGACGACATCCCCGCGGTGGAGCGGGTGCACTCGCTGCTGCACCAGCAGCTGCACCCCGATGGCGCGTACCGGCCCCCGGAGTGGCAGCGGTGACACCCGTCCTGAGACGATCGCCGGGGCTGCCCGACGTCCACCCCGGCGCCGGCCTGCCGCGGCGGGTGACGATCTGGGAGGTGGGGGCGCGCGACGGGTTGCAGAACGAGCCCGCGGTAGTGGACACCGCCGTCAAGGTCGAGTTCCTCGACCGGTTGGCCGGCGCGGGGCTGGAAGTGCTGGAGGCGACCAGCTTCGCCCACCCGCGGTGGGTACCGCAGCTGGCCGACGCCGAGGAGTTGCTGGCGTTGCTGGCACCTCGCGGCGGGGTGCGCTACCCGGTCCTGGTGCCCAACGAGCGCGGGCTGGATCGTGCCCTGGCGGCCGGGGCCACCGAGATCGCGATCTTCGCGGCGGGCAGCGAGAGCTTCGCCGCCCGCAACCTCAACCGCACCCTCGACGGGCAGTTCGCGATGTTCGACCCGGTGGTGCGCCGGGCCCGCGCCGAGGGCCTCGGCGTGCGCGGGTACGTCTCGATGTGCTGGGGCGACCCGTGGGAGGGCCCGGTGCCCACCGACCAGGTCGTCGCGGTGGGCCGGCGGCTGCTGGGCATGGGCTGCGGGCAGCTCTCGCTCGGCGACACCATCGGCGTCGCCACCCCGGGCCACGTCGAGTCGCTGATCGCGGCGTTCGTCCGGGACGGCACCACGACGAGCGTGCTGGCCGTGCATTTCCACGACACCTACGGCCAGGCGCTGGCCAACACCCTCGCGGCGCTGCGCTCCGGAGTGTCCTGCGTGGACGCCAGCGCGGGGGGGCTGGGTGGGTGCCCCTA
>JALZDU010000355.1 GCA_030862405.1 Actinomycetota bacterium
GCTATGAACGGATCAAGCGTCACCCGGTTTTGGGTGGCTTGATCAACGAGTACGAACGAGTGTCATAAAGCCGCTGCTGAGCGCGGGGGTCGACTTCTGGAACCCCACAGGGAACTCCGGCACCGACGTGCAAGGCAGTCACCGCCTTCCTCCGCCGCGCATCAGCCGCTTTGCGGCGGCGACCGCATGGCCTCCGACCGCGGACCGACGGGACAGGTCATAGCCGGTGCGCAGGAGGCGCGAGGAGATTAGCTCTACGGCACGGGGGTAGCAGAAGGGCTGGCCACCAAAGGAGGCCTTGAACGCCACTGGCCCGGCCAAGCGAGCAGTGAAGCCGGGATCGCCGTGCCGAATCATGTCCACCGCATCCATTGGGATGCCCCCGAAGTCAAAGGTGTGATATCCGTTGGTCTTGGCCCAGGCGATGGCGTGCCAGACGACTGCCACCCTCGCGCCTGATTTCTTCACCAGATCGCACCGCCGCATTCCGGCCAGCCGCGACGTGAGCACGCCTCCGCAGCCGGTGAACAGCTCCGCTGCCGCCGGGACGCCGCCCACCTCGGCGATGAAGACCTTGACATGATCGCCGCGATCCAGTTCTCGGTACAGTGTGCGGAGGTAGTCAAGCGACGGCGGATTGAAGTGCTGGTGTGCCGCGGTGCTGGCCAGCAAGTCGGCGAGTAACGGTAGGTCGCGCTCGTGGCCAAGCCGGACCGTGACGCCGCGATCGGACGCCGTGCGGGTGCGGCGACGGTTGCTGGAGTTCAGCTTGTCGCGGATGTCTTCGATCTCGCGGGTCAGGTCGATCCTGATCGACGCGGCCGGGGCGATACCGGCCACCGACGGTCGGAAACCAAGGCGCAACAGATGATCACTGATGTCGTGGGCACCATCGGGTGGCTGAACGAACAAACCGCTCAGGTGGCGACGAGCAAGGTTGGCCAGTGCGCCGTATACCGCGTCCGCGGCCGCACCACGCCCTGCTTCGGATCCGATCACCGGGCCGTTAGGCACATAACCCACGACCCCAAGCACTGGCAATCGACGCTGCAGGACCAACGCGCCACCGACCAGCTGCCCGGCCCGTTGGGCCAACACGTAGCGAGGCACAAAGCCGACCTGCGCCCGAACGGCCGACCACGCCGACAACTGTGCGACGTCGTTTCCAGGGGTCTGACAAACCAGATGATCCCAAGCGTGGATCGTGTCAAGGCCGGGCTGGGTCAACAATGTCACCGAGACATCGCCCGACTCGTTGCTCATCGCCCGAACCGCCCTCGTGGATGACTCGCATGTGAGCCGGTCACTCACCAGCTCGCGGTCTGGTTCGCTGCTCATGACGTCTCCCCCCAGATCACGTCAGTCGGTGCCCTCGCCGTGGCGAGGCTGACACCGTTGCACTCGTCGCAGAATGGCCGCTCCCCTGCGCCCCCATCGAAGACCCACCCAACCGCACCAGCCAGATCGTCGCCACCCACAGAAAGCCACTTCGTTAACTCGTACCGCCGTTCGCTTCCTCCACTGCTCACCATGGGCCCCCGCCGGTTACTGCTCAACCCCCGCCACCGCGCCCCTGAAAGAGATCACTGTCTGCAACAGGGTAGATGTGCCCACGCGTGGTACATCGCCTTCCGTGCGTTGTTGTTACTGGACACCTACGCACAGTGAACACCGCATAGATGGTGCCGTCGAGCGGATCCATATTTCTTTGACCGTGGCCAAGTCATGACGCCTCACAGGTCCGTCGCGCCATGGTGGCCCGCAGCACTAGCGCATAGACCCCGAGCGCTACGACCCCGCCTAGGGTAAGAATTGCGAAGCTGCTGAGCTGGCCGTCGCTGTGGACATGCTGAATCCACCACACCGCGGCCGTGACCGGCACCATCGCAACCGTGGCCACGAGCGCGCTGGCAACGGCCCGGGGTTCAATGAACCGCTCGGGTCGGATCACCCGGCGCAGCTTGGTCAGGACCATCCCGGCGGCGGCGAGCTCACCGGCCAGGATGGCCACCACCAGCCAGACCAGGCGCGACCCATCGGCTGGCACAAGCAAGGTGGCGGTGGCGGCCACCACCGTCACGCCGAAAGCTATCTCACTGGCTCGCCGCGGAATGCGGTCGTCCAGCCGCGCATACAGCGCCTGGGAACCAAGGTCGCACAACCCGCCCACCAGCTGCGCTACCGCCACTACCGCCAAACACATGGCAAGGGGACCGATCAGGGCTGCATGCCGCAACTCACCGTTGGCCAGAAGGTTCGCGGTGGGTCCGGACAGCACCGCGAGCAACACCAGCAGCGGCAGGCTGGCGATCACGGCGTAGGACAACCCTTGGCGCCACGCCGAGCCGAATGTGACGGCGTCCTCGCGATGGGCAGCGTGCGCCAGCCCGGGCAGCGCGGCCATCGACACGGCACGGGCACTGAGATAGGACAGTGAGTACAGCACGGCATAGGACAGCTGCACGACGAACACACCACCGGGTACCGTGCCGGCCAGGGCAAGCAGCACGTACATCGACGCGGCCGGGCAGGCCGCCACGCCGACCGAGCGCGCCAATCTGCGGGTCACCGCGACTGCCTCGGGGTCCTGTCGCCAGCGCATCGAGGGGCGAGTCAACAGGCCCACTCGCGCCGCGCCGAACAGCTGCAATGCCGCGTGCAGCGCAACAGCCGATGTACTGCCCACCCCCAGGACGATCACCAGGTCGACAGGAACTTGGTCGATGTCTAGGCCTGTGCCGTAATACCAACCGGCCAGCACCACCGTCAGGATCAGGACGATGTTCTCCACGGCCGGTGCCGCCGACGCGAGCGCGAAGCGGCCCCGTGCTCGTTGGGCTGCCATGCCGAGATGAGCCAGGCAGTTCAGCAGCACCTGCGGTGCAACGAACAGCACTAGCAGCGTGGTCAGCCACAGGCCCCGAGCCTGCTGGGAGGGATCAGGGATCCCCACGGTCAGCGTCCAGCCCACCACCGGGGCGGCGATCATCAGCAAGGCGACGACCGCGAACGAGACCACAAGTAACCATCCGGCCACCCGGCCGAGCACCTCCTGGGCCCTGGGTAGACCCCCGTCACCGATGGCGCGGACCACACCAGGCACCAGCACCATCGCCAGTACCGGTCCGGTGATCAACGTGACGACTATGCTCGGTACGACGTAAGTGGCCTGGAAGCAGTTGGCGAAATAGGTCGGTCCCAGCACCGCGCCGATCACGACCACCCGGAGCAGCCCGGTGGCCCTGCTAACCAGCGTCCACCCTGCAACGGTGGCCGAGTTCCGCGCCGTGGTGGTGGGTGTGTCACCCTCAAGTGCTGTCACCAAAGCCACCAACCCGACACGGTGTCCCGGATGTGCACCATCCGAGCGCACGGTAGCCGTGGCGGCGCAAGCCTCCAAGCGCGACGGTGGTACACCGGGCGAAAACCGATCCTGCAGATGGCGGCTCCGGTCGTCGAGGAGCTGGTACGCGACGCCATCCCACGCCGCGACACCGTCAGCGCCGCAGCGCCATCGGGCACGACCGATCCATCACCATCTCCGCTGACCTGCACACCGCACAAGGGTTTGCCCACTGCGTCGCACCAGCCATTCTCCCCTTCTGGCCAAGATCCACCACTGCACCGGCGGAGGATCAGCGTGAGGTGTTGCCGGACTCCCGGAATCCGGGCTCGGATTCCGGGTCGATCTCGATCGGGCGCAGATTACCCGTCATGGTGTTGTCAATCACTGCGCAGTCGGTGGAACCCTCAGTGAGCATCACCGCGCGGTGTCCGGGTCCGGAGAAGCGGTTGTTCCGCACGATGACCCGGGGGAAGTTCCGTAGCAAGATAGCTTGGGAACCGTTGACCGAGACGGTGTTGTGCTCGAAGACGATCGCGATCTGTCCCGTCGGTGCGCCACCGCCACGGCGGTCGTCGGTAGTGGCGATCAGGGCCTGGACGTCGACGTTGGTGCAGACGTTGTTGGCGATGATGACGTCGTAAGTGGGTGGAGCGTCACGGCTGTCATAGGTCTGGAAACAGTCGGTGTGCGGATCCCCGCGGGGGGAGCCGGACGCCTTGATATCCTTGATCGTATTCCTGGTCAACCGGTGACCATTGCCGAAGAACCGGATGCCGTCGGCGTCGCCCTGAGTGCGCAGCACCGAGTCGCTCACCGTGTTTTGGTGGACGGTGATCCGCTCCCCGGCAATCCAGATACCGGTCCCGTCGGCACGCTGAACGGTGTTCGACTCGATGACCGTGTCCGCGCAGTCCCGGCATTCCACGCCGTCCGCGGTGGCGTTGTAAATCACATTATTACGGGCGACGAGTCCACGACCTGCCATCGTCAGGCCATCCCCATCTCGCAGCGTCAGGCCCTGGATGACGACGTAGTCAGCGTTGACGTTCAGGCTGCGCATCGTCGCGCCGTCGCCGATGATCGTGATCGGCTGCTGAGGTGTCCCGGAGGTTGTCACCTCCAGCTCGGCACCGACCAGACCGTTGCCGCTCAAGCAGACGATGCCGCCGGGCCGGACTTGCTGCAGGGCAGCGCTGGCCTGACCGGGTTCGATCACCCCAATTGTGCACTCCACCGGACCGCCGGGTAGCGAGGGGCCGGGGGCAGCAGTGCAATTGCTGACAAGCAGCGCCAAGCCGATCATCGTGGCGCACAGCCAGTGGATCCGGACACCGATCACTTGCTTACCCCACGTGCATCAGCGGCTAGCCAGGGATGTCGAGCCATGCTGGCGCGTCGGCGCACCTCGAGACTGTAACCCACCGCGCGCTCACTGAGATACGCGCAGCGAGGAAATGCTGACAGACAGTGACGCAGCTGACCAACCAATCGGCCGGCTCCGGCGGATCCCCGCCGACGCCCTCACCAAATACACCGCCCGGCCTCGGCCAGCCTCCGGTACAGCTCGATGGCTTCCTGGGCGAGGGCCAGGGGGCTGAAGTCCCGCCTGCAACCGATGCGCGGCCTCAAACAACTCCGCTGCGCCCAAGTGATCAGACCGGCCACGCGTTTGTCCACAACATCCGCCGCGGCCACTACGAACTGGGGACCGAGGAAGTCGTAAAGCTACGAGTACGGGCTGCCTTCGACGAGCTGGCCTGGCGATCTGACCAACCGGGATTAACGATCTCGCCTACCCCGACTTCACACAACGCATCAGGCCCCGTGATCCACCTCGACGCCACGCTCAGCCAGCAGTTCTTCCACGTCTCGGTAGGAGAGCCCGTAGCGCAGGTACCAGCGAACCGCGATCGTGATCAGATCCGGAGGGAAGCGGAACGCCGCGAAGCTGGACCTCGATGATGCTGATACTCGACGAGAGCGACGACGCATCGACCAAGCGTGCCTG
>JALZDU010000358.1 GCA_030862405.1 Actinomycetota bacterium
GGACGGACAACATCCCCTCCATGATGCACCTACCAGGTCGGCACCGACGACGTGGTGGACCCGATGGCACGCTGGACCACCCACTACCGCGCCACCGACTCGACGCGGTCCTCGTCCACCCTGACAGGTTCATCGCCTGGCGGTCAGCCGAGCACAGTAATCCACAAGAGTTGGAGGCCGCGCTGCGGCACGTCCTGGACCGGTAGCCGTCTACTCACGACGGGTTGGTAGTCGAAATATCAGCTGCGAAGGGGGTTGGCGGTACTTGAAGGGCAGCCGAATTAGTCAGCCGACGGGCAGCACGGTAGGCACGATCATCGGGCGGCGCCGGTAGGTGTCGGCAACCCACCGACCCACCACCCGCCGCACCGCCTGGGCGATCCGATGGGTGTCAGTGATTCCCTCCGCTTCGGTGCGGGCCAGCTCCATTTCCACCAGCGACACAACGTCGTCGAGGGCCTTGGGATCATCGGAGAATCCCCGACCGGAGATCGTGGGAGGAGTCACCGCGCGGCCGGTGGCCGACGCCACCACCACGGTGATCGCGATGAACCCGCCCTCGCCGAGGACCAGCCGATCGGACAGCGTTGACTCCCCCACGTCGCCGACCGAGAGCCCGTCCACATAAACCTGCCCGACCTGGACCCGTCCGGTGATCTCCGCACGGCCGTCCACCAGATCCACGACCACACCGTCCTCGGCGATCACCACCCGCTCCGGTGGCACCCCAGTACGGACCGCAAGGGCAGCGTTGGCCCGCAGATGCCGCCACTCGCCGTGCACCGGCATGACGTTGGAGGGCCGGATCGCGTTGTACAGGAACAGCAACTCCCCAGCCGGCGCGTGCCCCGACACGTGCACTTTTGCCGTGCCCTGATGCACCACCGCGGCGCCCAGCCGGGTCAGACCGTTGACTACCCGGAACACCGCCGTCTCGTTGCCGGGGATCAGCGAACTGGCCAGCACAACGGTGTCCCCAGAACGGATCCGGATCTGCCGGTGCTCCCCGCGAGCCATCCGGGACAGCGCCGACAGCGGCTCACCCTGCGAGCCGGTGGAGACGAACAGCACCCGATGCTCGGGCATCGCCAGCGCCTCGTCGAGATCCACCAGCAGACCCGGTGGGACCTGCAGCAAGCCCAGATCAACCGCAACGCCCATGTTGCGCACCATCGATCTGCCCACCAGCGCCACCTTGCGTCCATGCCCGGCGGCGACGTCCAGCACCTGCTGCACTCGGTGCACATGGCTGGCGAAGCAGGCCACGATGACGCGCTGAGTGGCCTTCCCGATCACCGAGTCCAGCACGGGGCCGATATCACGCTCCGGCGTGACGAAGCCCGGCACTTCGGCGTTGGTGGAGTCGATCAGTAGCAGATCCACCCCCTCGTCGCCGAGCCGGGAAAACCCCGCAAGATCGGTCAGCCGCCCATCCAGCGGTAGCTGGTCGAGCTTGACGTCACCGGTGTGCAGTACCAGACCCGCCGGCGTGCGGATGGCGACCGCCAACGCGTCCGGGATGGAATGGTTCACCGCGAAGAACTCGCAGTCGAACGGCCCGCAGCAGTGCCGCACACCCTCGGTGACCTGAATCAGCTGCGGCTTCTGGTGATGCTCCCGGCACTTCTCGGCGACCAGCGCAAGGGTGAACTCCGATCCCACCACCGGCAGATCGGGACGTAACCGCAGCAGGAACGGCACGGCACCGATGTGGTCTTCGTGCCCATGGGTGAGCACCAGCGCCTCGATATCGTCCAGCCGGTGCTCGATCGCCCGGAAATCGGGCAGAATCAGGTCAACCCCGGGTGCGTCGTCCTCGGGGAACAGCACCCCGCAGTCCACCACGAGCAACCGGTCGGCGTGCTCAAAGACGGTCATGTTGCGGCCGATCTCCCCGATGCCCCCGAGGGCAACCGTGCGCAGGCCGCCGTCGACCAGCGCCGGTGGGGCGGTCCTGGGCACGCCAGGTATCGGGAGCGGGGTGCCAGTGGGCACGGCAGTCACGCGAGGACTCCGATCTTGACCAGGGCGGTGGCGATCGCGGTGACCTGGTCGGGCTCGGCGGCGACTTGCGGTAGTCGTGGATCACCGACAGGGAAGCCGGTCAGGCGCAGCGCCGCCTTGCCGAAGGCCACCCCACCGGCCATATAGAAGGTCCGGATCAGGGCGAGGGTGCAGGCATGCAGGCTCCGCGCGGTGCGCACCTCGCCGGCCTCGAATGCGGTGATCATGGCACGCAGCCGGTCGGCCACCACGTTGCCGATCACGCTGACGAAACCCACCGCACCCACCGACAGCCACGGCAAGTTGAGGACGTCGTCCCCGCAGTAGTAGGCCAGGTCGGTGTTGGCGATCACCTCGGCGCCGCAGCCGAAATCTCCCTTGGCGTCCTTGACCGCGACGATCCGCGGGTGCGCAGCGAGCTGATAGATGGTCTCGGTGGCGATCGGCACGTGAGAGCGCGAGGGGATGTCATAGAGCATCACCGGCAGCTCGGTGGCATCGGCGACCGCAGTGAAGTGGGCGAGCAGCCCGGTCTGCGGCGGTCGGGAGTAGTAGGGGGTCACCACCAGTAGGCCGTGCGCACCGGCCTGCGCAGCCTGCCGGGCCAGCTGCACGCTGTGCGCAGTGTCGTAGGTTCCCGCGCCGGCCACCACGGCCGCTCGGTCCCCCACCGCCTGCACCACCGCCCGCACCAGATTCGCCTTCTCGGTGTCAGTGGTGGTTGGCGACTCGCCTGTAGTGCCGTTGACGACCAGCCCGTCGCAACCCTTCTCCACCAACTGGTGGGCGAGCTTCTGAGCGGTGTCGAGATCCAATTGTCCCTGGGCCGTGAAAGGGGTGACCATGGCGGTGAGCACCCGGCCGAAAGGTCGCCCGGCCGTCGAGGTCGGCGCAGTACTCATGTGCGCAGACGCTACCGGTCGGCGCTTCAACCCTCGTTCGCCGAGGTGGGTGGGTTCGCTACAGCCCTCGCTGGCTGCCCTGCAGAGCGGCTACGGCCACCTGATCGCCCTCGATGTCGACGATCGCCTGATCGCGGCCGAAGGCATGCAACGTCAGCTCCTCGGGGCAGCCGACCACGGTGACCGAGCGTTCACCGCGCCGGACGGTGCGCTCGGACCCGTCCGGGGTTCGTAACACCACGCCGACCGGCGAGTTGCGGTACAGCACCCGGGCCGCCCGGAGCAGACTCCACAGCACTTCGGCGCGGCCGGAGTCGGTCGGTCGCGGCTCCCATCCCGTGCGGGCGCGCCGTACGTCCTCATGATGGACGAAGAACTCCATGGTGTTGCCCAGGTCGCCCACCCAGGGCAGCCGCCACGGCGACCACCACGGCGGCCCGCTACGGACCTGGTCGACGAGCTCCGTCCAGGGCCGTTGCGCGATACTCGACTGCAACCGATCGGTGTAGCGAGCCAGCGGCGGCAACAGGATGCCGCCGGCGACATCTGGTCGACTCTCCCGGACCACCAGATGCGCCGCCAAGTCTCGAGTCGTCCACCCCTCGCACAGCGTCGCAGCGTCCGGACCCACCTGATCCATCAGATCGCACAACGCCTGCCGCTCGTCGGCAGCGACAGTGCTGCCCCCCATCGTCGCGTCATCCTTCCCGGTCGGGCCCCGCTGACATGAGCTCAATCTGCAGGAGCACGCGCTGGTCGCGCTCCATCGCGGTGCGGTAGTCGTCCCAATCCGGATGCTCGCCGGAAACCCTCCGGTAGTAGTCCACCAGGGGCTCCATCGCCTCGGGCAACTCGACGATCCGCACCGAACCACCGACCTGAATCCAGCGGCCGTAGAACCCGTCAGGCAGCACGCAGAGCCACGCGCGTGGGTCTCGACGCAAATTACGGACCTTGAACGCGGTCTGCCGGGTGCTTATGACCACCCGTCCCTGGCCATCGACCGTCGCTACCACCGGGGACATCTGCGGTGTTCCGTCCCGGCGCAGGGTGGCCAGTACCGCATGGTGCTGCTCGGAGACGACGGCCCGTGCCTCGTCTAGGTCCATGAGTGCACGCTACGCGGTCATCCCTCCGCGACGAGCGGGCTGGACGCGATCTCCGTTCCATCCGGTAAGGCCGAGATCTCGAAGTCGCTGAACGCGTTGGGTGCCGCCTTGTGCAGCTGGCGCAGGAGCTCCACCGCCAACGCGCGGATCTCCACGTCGGCGTGCTCGGTGGCCCGCATCGCGATGAAGTGCCGCCAGGCCCGGTAGTTGCCGGTGACCACGATGCGGGTCTCGGTGGCGTTGGGCAGCACCGAGCGAGCCGCCTGACGGGCTTGCTTACGGCGCTGCGTGGCGTTCGACTCGCCGGCGAAGTGCTCTTCCAATCCGGCCAGCAGGTCGTTGTAGGCCTGCTGGCTAGCCCGGACCGCAACCTGAAACCGCTCGTGCAGCTCCGGGTCGTCGGCAATGACCTGCGGCTCCACCATGGCGGCATCGCGCTCGGGGACATAGCGCTGGGACAGCTGCGAGTAGGACAAGTGCCGGTGCCGGATCAGTTCGTGCGTCAGCGATCGGGACACTCCGGTGATGTAGAAGCTGACCGTGCCGTGTTCGAGCACCGAAAGGTGGCCAACCTCCATGATGTGCCGCAGGTAGCCAGCGTTCGTGGCGGTCGCCGGGTTGGGCTTGCGCCAAGATTGGTAGCAGGCTCGGCCGGCGAATTCGGCGAGTGCCTGCCCACCGTCGGCGTCGGTGGACCACGGTACGTCGGCCGGCGGGAAGAACTCGGTCTTGCCCACCAGCGCAACCCGCAGCCCCACGGAGCTCATGGCTGTAGCTGCGTTGACTCCGTCAGGCTGGCTCACGGCGTACCACTCCTCTCGAACAGTCCCGGCGACGAGCGCTCGCAGCCTACTGCGACGTCAGTGACGCCTTGACCGACATCACACCTGACGTCATAGTTGACGTCATGGATTTGACACCTTACCTCCGTCAACTGCGTGAGGACCTCACCGCCGCGGCGTCGGCAGGTGACGAGCAGACCCGGCGTACTGCGGCCGTACTGGGTGTTGCGTTGGAGCCCGCGGCTCGGCTGGCAATCATGAATGCGATGTCCGACCTCGCCGCGGAGGTCACCGCAGCGCTGGAGGACCGAGTGGTGGAGGTCCGGCTCGACGGTCGTGACGTGCGGATCGCGGTCAGTCCGCCGTCCGAGGAAGCCTCTGCCCGGCCACGTACGGACGCCCCGCCACCGTCCCATGAAGGCGGTCCGGCACCCTTCGGCGCAGTGTCCTTTGGCGACGCCGGCGGTGACATCAGGCGGATGACTCTGAGGTTGATCGACCAGGTCAAGGACCAGGCTGAGCGCGCCGCCGCCGAGCAGGGAGTCTCCCTCAACACGTGGGTCTCCCAGGCGGTCGCGGGGGCGTTGCGCGGTGAGCCGTGGAACGACTCCCGCAAGACCAGAGAGGACCGCTGCACTCGCAATCGGGTCCAGGGCTGGGTCCAGGGCTGAGCAACGTCGACCAGCTGAACACGGCACAGTCGAGCGGGGTCGTTGAGGAGGAATCGTGGAGCACAGCGAGGCCAACGCGCCGGTGGTTCGGAAGGTGGAGTTCGAGTGTGCGGCACCGATCGATGCCTCCGTCGAACTCGACAGCGGACGGCTGGACATCCAGCTTGACGACCGTGCTGAGGGGGCGAAGGTGGCCGTGCAGGTCCGCGCCGATCCGGCCCTCCAGCCACCGTGGACGGCCGGGATCGCCGGGCTGCTGAGCTGGCTGGGTGAGCAGGCCGGGAGTAACCCACCGGGCGAGCTGGCCGCCGAGGCCGTGCGTCGTACGGTGATCGACTTCACCGGCCAGCGGCTCACCGTGCGCAGCCCGCGAGACTTTCCGCTGCGCGCCGTGCCGCTGACCATCCATATCAGTGGCCCGTCAGGTTCGTCGATCACCGCCCGCAGCGGCTCGGCGGACATTACGGTCGATGGCGTCGCCGATCGGCTCGACGCCTCCACCGGCTCGGGGCAGGTCCGCGCGCAACGATGCACCGGTGCGACCGACGTCCGGACCGGCTCGGGCGATGTGCGGCTGGGGTCAGTGCTGGGCAGGCTGCGGGTGCGGACCGGCTCGGGGCAGGTCGAGGTGATCTCGATAGAGAGCGCTGCAGGCGCTCGGGGTGGTGCCGCCACCGTGCAGACCGGTTCCGGGGACGTCCGGCTGGGCGCCGTCACACACGACATGAGCGCTCGCACCGGCAGTGGTGATCTGACGGTGGTCGATGCCTCCGCTGGTGGCCTGGAGCTCACCACCGGTTCAGGCCAGCTGCAGGTGGGTATCCACCCCGGCGTCCGGGCCGAGCTGGACGTCAGCTCCGGCTCCGGCCACGCACGCAGCGACCTGCCGGTCGGAGGTCCACCCGCCGAGGGCGACGTCCCACTGCGGGTGCGGGCCCGAACCGGATCGGGCGATGCGCTGGTCACCGCAGCACCTTCCTGACCGTGCCAGCAGGCCTGGTTGCGGCGCCTAGGGCCGCGACCAGGTCACCCCGCTGCCCGACCATGATCCCGTCCAGTTCCAGCCACTGGGCCATCTCGCGCAGTGCCCGGGCGAGCTCAATTACCACCCGAGCGCCATCGGCTGTCCCGGGCTCGGCGAAAGCGCCCAGCACCCGTAGCACACCAGCGGCGCGGTCGGCCTTGAGATCGACCCGCGCTACCAGCTCCCCGTCGAGCAGGAACGGGAGTACGTAGTAGCCGTGGCGGCGCCGGTGCTCCGGAACGTAGATCTCGACGCGGTACCGGAACCTGAAGAGCCGCTCCGTGCGCGCCCGATTCCAGATCAGCGGATCGAACGGGCACAGCAGCGCGCCGCCAGTGACCCGCAAGGGTCTGCGGGCGGCGCGGTGCAAGTAGGCGGGGGCTCGCCAGCCTCGGACCACCACCGGTTCCAGCTCACCTGCCTCTACCAGCTCAGCAACCGCTTGCCGGCTGCGCTCGAAGCGCAGCCGGTAGTAATCACGCAAGTCTGTCTCGGTGGCCACACCCAACGCGGCGCCGGCACGGGAGATCATTTCCCGGGCGCCTTCCTCGGCGCCGACCCGGCGGCCGAGTACCTCGGGGGGTAGCACCCGTCCAGGCAGGTCGTAGAGCCGCTCGAATCCCCGCCGCGTGCCGGTGGTGAGCTCTCCGATACCGAATAGCCACTCGCAGATCCGTTTGGTGTCCGTCCGGTTCCACCACGAGCCGCGCGCTGGACCAGCGCCGCCGCCCAACTCCCGCTCTAGGGTTCCCGCGCCGACCGGGCCCCGCTCCTGCACGGCCTTGAGCACGGCCGAGACCAGCTCCGGCGCTCGGGCGGCCAGGCCTCCGTAACCTTGCCACCAGCCCGGCTTCTTGGCTCCCGAGTGCAGCAGTGGCCAGTCCAGCACCGGGACCAGGCTCGCCTCGTGAGCCCAGTACTCCACCAGTAGGCGCGGACGGCGGGCGGTGGGCGCCCAGGCGGCGTCATCGAGCAGTGCCTTGGGGTAGGGACCCAGCCGGCTGAACACCGGCAGGTAATGGGCCCGGACCAGCACGTTCACCGAGTCCAGCTGCAGTAGCCGGATCCGGCCCAACACCCGCAGCAGGTGCCGCCGGGTCACCGGCCCGGTGGGGCGTGGGTCGGCGAAACCCTGTGCGGCTAGCGCGATGCGTCGCGCTGCGGCAGGTCCGATTGTCTGCACGGTCGTCGATGCTGCCATCAGGCACTGACAATCCGCGGTTGGCCGGTGTCGATACCGTGATGGCATGGCCCTAGCGCGTGTGCGCGCCGCAACTTCTGCGGATGCTTGCGCGCTCGCCGCTGTCCATCGCGTGACCTGGCGGGCCGCCTACTCCGAGCTATTACCGGCCCGGGTTTTCGATGCGCTGGATGCACCACAGGTGCAGCAGGCTTGGGCCGACACCATCGAGGGTGGCGCCACGGTGTTGATCGCCACTGAGGGCGATCAACCGGTTGGCTTCGTGGTGGCCGGTCCGGCACCCGAGAGTGAGGTAGCTGCCGCCGACGGCGTACTGCCTTCCGATGCGGCGCGTACCGCGCTGATCAGCACGCTGCTGGTGGAACCGAGGTGGGGGCGCCGCGGCCATGGCGGTCGGCTGCTCGCCGCCGCCGCAGCGGTGCTGCGCGATGCTGGTGCGACCCGGGGAATCGCCTGGGTTCCCGCCGAAGACCCAGCCTCACTGAATTTCTACCGCCGCGCAGGCTGGAACCCCGACGGCACCATTCGCACCCTGGACGCCCACGGACGCCCCCTACGCGAGATCCGCCTCACCGGTCCCCTCAACCTCACCCTCAGCTAAACCCCTTTCGCCATTCGGAGCCGAATCGCGGTCGCGCATCCCCGGAAAGCGCCATTCGGAGCAAATCGCGCTCACCGGCGTCGTCGATCGAGTGCGGCGCGGACTGTGCTCAACCATGCGGGCGGGGTCGTTCAGCAACTGGGCGGTGACGAAGACGATCTCCCAACCGGCGGCTTGTACCCGGTTGGGTAGATCCCGGTCCCGATTGAGTGCCCACAGCTCGTCGTCACGCCATGAGCCATCGTATTCGACTGCGACCTTGTGCTCGTGGAAGGCCAGATCAGCCCGAGCGAGGCGGCCGTACGAGTCCTCGATCCAGTACTGCGGCTCAGGATGCAAGCCGTCCAGCACGGGCCATACCCGGATCCGCGACTCGGCTCGAGGATCGGCGAGTTCGATGGCGCGCTGCGATCTGGGACAAGGTCACCAGACCGTGTCGCAGCACCGCATCGAGATCGGCGACGGCGTCCGGCAGCGGCTGATCGAGCAGCAGGTCGAGGGTTGTTCGCAGTGGAGTCGCGATCGCGACTTCGGACCACGGCGCGTGCACGCAGCGCAGCTCATGCGTCACCGGCTCACCCCGGGAGCGCGTAAACACCCTGAAACAGCCGCCGCACTGCCGGCCCCCCGCAGCTGACTGCGGGTGAGGTCGCC
The DNA here is from genome assembly GCA_030862405.1 of Actinomycetota bacterium. GTDB lineage: Bacteria > Actinomycetota > Actinomycetes > Mycobacteriales > Pseudonocardiaceae. The sequence goes on from JALZDU010000358.1 coordinate 8,949, forward strand.
CGCCAGCATCGCATCGGTGCCCTTGAAAATCGGTGCCGGCTCACAAAGCTTCGATTGTCTCGCCATGCGCCAGACTGTGCCGCTACTCTTCCCGCTACTCAAACGTCCATCCACAGGCTGCTCAAGTTATCCACAGTCTCGTTCCGGCCATCCCGCAATTGGGCTCCGAATGGCGCCTTGGGACAGAACAAGGCTACAGATCGAGCAGGGGTTCCAGGCCTACTGTGAGACCTGGACGGCCCAGTATTGAGCGAATGGCAAGGAGCACGCCGGGCATGAACGACGAGCGGTCCAACGTGTCATGCCGGATCGTCAGCGTCTCGCCCTCGGTGCCCAGTAACACCTCTTGGTGGGCGACCAACCCCGACAGCCGTATGGCATGCACCCGTACTCCCTCGACGTCGGCACCCCGAGCTTCGGGCAGGCAACGGGTGGTGGCATCGGGTGGCGGGCCCATCCCGGCTTCGGCCCGGGCGGCCGCGATGAGCGCCGCGGTGCGGGCTGCGGTCCCGGAAGGAGCATCGGCCTTACCAGGGTGGTGCAGCTCCACCACCTCCACCGACTCGTAGAACCGGGCGGCCATGGCGGCGAAACGCATCGACAGGATCGCCCCGATGGCGAAGTTGGGAGCGATCAGGACCCCGAGGCCGGGCTTGGGCACGAGCCACCCGCGGACCTGAGCCAACCTTGTGTCATCGAAGCCCGTGGTCCCCACCACGGCGTGAATGCCCTGATCTACGCAGAACCGCACGTTGTCCATCACCACGTCGGGGTGGGTAAAGTCGACCACCACCTCGGCTCCCGCGTCAGCAACGTTGAACATCCAGTCACCCGCGTCGACCATTGCGACGAGTTCCATGTCGTCAGCGGTGTCCACGGCTTTGCACACCTCGGTGCCGACCCGGCCACGAGCCCCGAGCACCCCGACCCGGATCGGGTTCTCCGCTGACCGCGCCACGGCTGGGCAGGCCTGCTCCCCGCGGGTCATGCGATCAACTCCGTAACCTCACCGGGCAGCTCCTGCGCATGCGCATAGGGACCCGCCACAGCGGCAGTCACCGGTTGGCGCAGAAACTCGCGAGCGAGTTCAGTGACCTGGTCTGCGGTCACCGCGTCGATCCGTCGTAGTTCTTCGGTGATGGTGCGGTGCTCACCGTGGTGCAGCTCGGCCTTGCCGATCCGGGTCATCCGGGAACCCGGATCCTCCAGGCCAAGCACGAGTCCACCGCGCAGCTGCCCCTTGCCGCGGGCCAATTCGGCGTCGGACAGGCCATCCCGGGCCACCGAGCCCAGCACCTCACTCACCACCGCCGCCACTTCGCCAAGCCGTTGTGGGGAGCAACCAGCGTAGATCGACAGGCTTCCGGTGTCGGCGTAACAGGCCACCGAGGAGTACACCGAGTAAGCCAACCCGCGCCGCTCGCGAACCTGCTGGAACAGCCGTGAACTCATCCCGCCGCCCAGTGCGGCATTGAGCACGCCCAGCACCGTGCGCCGGTCGTCGTGCCGGTCCAGGGCTGGCACCCCAACCATGAGGTGGGCCTGTTCGGAATGGTCATTGCACACAGCTAGCCGGCGGCCGCCGGTGACTGCGTCTTGGCCGCGGCGCGGACCTACCGGTTGCGCCACACCGGTCAGGTGATGGGAAAAGCTGTCCTGTACCGCGGCCAACACCGCCTGATGGGTCACATTGCCGGTCACCGCCAGCACCATCCGCTCCGGCGTGTAGCACCGCCGGTAGAAGCGGTGCAGCGCCTCGCGAGTCATCCCGGTCACCGACTCCTCGGTGCCCAGCACCGGGCGAGCCAGTGGATGCAGGCCGAACAACGCGGCACAGAACTCGTCGTCCAGCAAGTCCTCCGGGTCGTCGTCGCGCATCGCGATCTCCTCGAGCACCACACCACGCTCGAGGTCAACGTCGGAGGGGTCGAGCAGGGCGTCACCGAGCACGTCGCACACCAGGTCGACGGCCAGCTCGAGATCCGAGTCGAGCACGTGCGCGTAATAGCAGGTGTGTTCCTTGGCGGTGAACGCGTTGAGTTCACCGCCCACCGCGTCGATCTCCTCAGCGATCGCCGCCGCAGAACGCCGCGCAGTGCCCTTGAACAGCAAATGCTCGAGGTAGTGCGCCGCACCAGCCACCGCGGTGGGTTCGTCGCGGGAACCCACCGCCACCCACATGCCGACGACGGCGGAATGCGAACCGGCCAGCTCCTCCGTCACCACTCGCAAACCGGAGGGCAGCACGGTGCGCCGAAGCATCGCGCCGTCGCCGTCGTGCCATGAGGTCACGTGCTGGCCGGCTCCTCGATGACCGTCTCCCCGCCAGAGCCACTGTCGGCGGCGTCGTCGTCTTGTACTGGTACCAGACTGATCTTGCCTCGGTTGTCGATGTCGGCCACCTCGACGCGCAGCTTGTCGCCCACCTTCACCACATCTTCGACCTTGCCGATGCGCTTGCCGTTGCCCAGCTTAGAGATGTGCACCAAGCCGTCCTTGCCGGGCACCAGCGAGACGAAGGCCCCGAAGGCGGCTGTCTTCACTACAGTGCCAAGGAACCGCTCCCCGACCTTGGGAAGCTGCGGATTGGCGATCGCGTTGATCCGGTCAATGGCCGCCTCGGCGGACGGGCCGTCGTTGGCGCCGACATAAATGGTGCCATCGTCCTCGATGGAAATATCCGCGCCGGTCTCCTCGGTGATCGAATTGATCATCTTGCCTTTCGGGCCGATCACCTCGCCGATCTTGTCAATCGGGATCTTGATCGCGGTGACCCGGGGAGCGTACGGGCTCATCTCGTCCGGCCCGGGGATGGCCTGAGCCATCACCTCGAGGATGGTCAGCCGGGCGTCCCGGGCCTGTGCCAGGGCCGCCGCGAGGACCTCCGAGGGAATGCCGTCCAGCTTGGTGTCCAGCTGCAACGCGGTGACGAACTCCCTGGTGCCGGCCACCTTGAAGTCCATGTCACCGAACGCGTCCTCGGCGCCCAGGATGTCGGTGAGCGCGACATAGGCATTCCGCGAATTCCCGCCAGCGTCTTCAATTTCACCCGACACCAAGCCCATCGCGATGCCGGCGACCGGCGCCTTGAGCGGCACACCCGCGTTGTAGAGAGACATCGTCGACGCACACACCGAACCCATCGATGTGGAGCCGTTGGAGCCCAGTGCCTCAGACACCTGGCGAATCGCGTAGGGGAACTCCTCACGGCTGGGCAGTACCGGCATCAGAGCCCGCTCGGCCAGCGCACCATGCCCGATCTCGCGCCGCTTGGGCGAGCCCACTCGACCGGTCTCACCGGTGGAGAACGGCGGGAAGTTGTAGTGGTGCAGGTAGCGCTTGGTGGTCTCCGGGCCCAGCGAGTCGATCTGCTGCTCCATGCGCAGCATGTTCAGCGTGGTGACGCCCAGAATCTGGGTCTCGCCTCGTTCGAACAGCGCCGAACCGTGCGCCCGGGGAATCACCTCGACCTCTGCCGACAGCGGCCGGATGTCGGTGATGCCGCGGCCGTCGATGCGCACCCTGTCGCGCAGGATGCGCTGGCGTACCGCGGACTTGGTCACCGCCCGGAACGCCGCGCCGATTTCCTTCTCCCGGCCCTCGAAGGCCGCGCCTATCCGCTCCAGACAGCTGCCCTTGAGCTCGTCGAGCCGGTCCTCCCGCTCCTTCTTGCCTGCGATGGTCAGCGCCTGCGCCAGCTCATCGCCCACCGCATCGTGGACCGCTGCCATGACGTCAGATTCATAGGCGAGGAAGGTGGGGAATTCCAGCACCGGCTTACCGACCGCCTGTGCCAGTTCCTGCTGGGCCTGGCACAGCGTGCGAATGAACGGCTTGGCGGCCTCCAGCCCGGCAGCCACGATCTCCTCGGTCGGCGCCTGCGCGCCACCGGCCATTAACTCGATGGTGGCCTCGGTAGCCTCGGCTTCGACCATCATGATCGCCACATCGCTGTGGGGGCCGTCGCTGACCAGCCGTCCGGCGACGACCATGTCGAATACCGACCGCCTGATCTGCTCATGGGTTGGGAAGGCCACCCAGGTGCCATCGATGAGGGAGATCCTGGTACCACCGACCGGACCCGAGAAGGGCAAGCCGGACAGCTGGGTGGACGCTGACGCGGCGTTGATGGCAAGGACGTCATAGGGGTCGGCCGGGTTGAGGCTCAGGACCGTGATGACGACCTGGACCTCGTTGCGTAGGCCGTCCACAAACGTTGGGCGCAGCGGCCGGTCGATCAGCCGGCATGTGAGGATCGCGTCGGTCGACGGGCGGCCTTCGCGGCGGAAGAAGGAGCCGGGAATACGTCCAGCCGCATACATCCGCTCCTCGACGTCAACGGTCAAGGGAAAGAAATCGAACTGGTCCTTGGGTTGCTTGGACACTGTGGTGGCGGACAGCAGCATGGTCTCGTCGTCGAGATACGCGACGACGGATCCAGCGGCTTGGCGGGCCAACCGACCGGTCTCGAAACGCACGGTGCGGGTACCGAAGGTGCCATTGTCCAGGAGTGCGGTGGTCTCATGCACCGTGTCTGTGGAGTCTGGGGAAGTGGTAAAGGCGTCGGTCAATTCATCTCCTCCTCGCAACGCGGACCGCGGAGGCACCACCGGTACGGGAGCGAGGACGAGGCCGGTCTTCGATCGAAGCACCCGGGAACATCACAGTGCTCCCGAGAGCCACTACCGAGGACCGGCGAACGACGCTCCCGAGGACGGGTGGCGAGGCGGCTCGTGCGGCGATGTGTGATTGTCAATTCAGCAGCCTGGGCCAACCATCCTGGGTCGGCCAGCCTGGGTCAACGGCGCAGGCCGAGGCGCTCGATCAGCGACCGATAGCGACCGATGTCGACCTTGGCGAGGTAGTTCAATAGGTTGCGGCGGCGACCGACCATCAGGAGCAGGCCGCGTCGGGAGTGGTGATCATGCTTATGCTGCTTGAGGTGCTCGGTGAGGTCGGTGATCCGCTTGGTCAACAGGGCCACCTGCGCCTCAGGGGAACCGGTGTCTCCCCCCCGCAGCCCGTACTCGGCCAGGATCTCGCTCTTTTGCTCGGTGGACAGCGCCACGGGTCGATCTTCTCCTGTCATCTGCGTACCGTGCGGGCCCCGGGGATCGCACTGCGCTGGGCCTGACGGGACCGGGCCTGATGGGACCGGGGCGTGGCCGGGCAAAGCGAAGCCGGGGGCAGTCATCTGCCGACGGCGCCGACCGCCACGGACCGCAGCCGGACCCGTGCTGAGGTTACCAGTTACTCATCAGCGCCCGGCATGGGCCTGGATCGCCGGCATCGCCCAGATCGCTGTATGAGCTAGTCAGCGGCCGGGTCGGCACCAGAAGCGCGCCGGAGTAACCCGGCGAGCAGCGGGAACCCCTCCTGCAGCAGGCTGGCGGCGGCAGCCAGCTCGGAGGGACCGGCCAACCTGCGCAGCCCCGGAACAAGGACTTCGTCACTGTCTTCCTCGACCGGCAGCGAGTCACGGCTGACGGTAGGCCGGGAGTCGCGCACCTCCTGCAGAGCTGCACGGATCGCGGCCGGGTCACCGGATGCGACCTCAGGGGTGAGCACTCGGCGCTCCAACATCACCATTCGAGCCAGCACCGCGGGATTGCCGATCTTTGCGCGGCGCCCACTCATCAGCTGGCTGAGCATCGGCGGGCTCAGCCCCAGCACCTCGGCCAGCTGCGCCTGGGAAACGGCGAAGGCGACCACGAGTCGCCGCACCCGATCGCCAAGCGGCTCCCCGTACCATTCTCGCTGCAGCGCAACGTTGCGGGTGACGGTGAGCTGCTCCTCCACCGGCCTCCCCTTCCCTGCGCTGCACCAGTACTAGCCCGCTATCACCATCGCGAATTACCGGCATCTTGCCAGGCCGCAGCCAGTTGAGGGCCGCGATCGGCGACTTGCTCACCTATCGAGGTCAAGCACCTCACGGGTGCGTGCCACATCGTCTTCGATCTGGGACACGAGCTTGTCGGTGGTGTCGAAGCGCCACATGCCACGTAGCCGATCGACGAAGTCCAGCGCCACCTGCTCGCCGTAGAAGTCCTCGTCGATGTCCAGCACGAACGCCTCTACCCGGCGTTCCCGTCCGGAAAACGTCGGGTTGGTACCAATCGACCCCGCTGCGGCCAGTGTCCGGCCGCGGTGCACGAAATGACAGGCGTACACACCGTCGGCGGGTATTGCGGTGTGCCGCGGGGTCGACAGGTTCGCCGTCGGGTAACCCATGCTGCGGCCACGCTGATCCCCACGGACCACGATGCCCTCCACCCGGTGCGGGCGGCCCAAGGCGGTGGCAGCGGCCGCCACGTCTCCGGCGTCGATGCAGGAGCGGATGTAGGTGGAGGAGAACGTCAACCCGCCCTGGGAGAGCAGATCCACACCCCCGGCGGTGAACCCGAACCGCTGCCCCAGCGCCCGCAGCAGCTCGACGTTGCCCAGCGCTTTGTGCCCGAAGGTGAAGTTGTCTCCCACGACCGCCTCGGCCACGTGCAGGCGCTCGACAAGTACCTCGTGGACGAACTCGTCGGCCGGCATCCGGGACAGTTCGACGGTGAACGGCATCACGAAGAACACGTCGACCCCGAGCTGTTCGACCAGCTCGGCTCGGCGGCGAAGGGTGGTGAGCTGCGCTGGGTGGCTGCCGGGACGGATGACCTCCGAGGGGTGCGGGTCAAAGGTCATCAACACGCAGGGAACGCTCAGTTCTCGGGCGCGCCGCACGGCCTGCCCGATCAGCTGGGCGTGACCGCGGTGCACCCCGTCGAACACCCCGATGGTGACCACGCTGCGGCCCCAACCGTTCGGGATGGCCTCTAGTCCCCGCCAGCGCTGCACAGACGATGAGGCTAACCGGTCTCAGGTGTCTGATCACCGCCCGCACCTATCCCCCGCTGGACGCAGCACCAGGACGGGCCGGGCATGCCCAGCGCGCTCGGCGAGCAACGCGACGGCGTGGCCATCGGAGTCGATCGCGGCGTGCGTTCCGGCCAACCCGACCGCCGGCAGCCCCCCGCCATGGGCGAGTAAGCGGGCCTGGGTGGCGTCCACGGCGCGGTGCGGGAACGCGGTCGCTACCACCTCGTCCAGCTGCACCGATAGACCCGGCGTGGCCGCGAGATCATCGAGGGTACGGGCGCTGCTCACATCGAAGGGACCCACCCGGATGCGGCGCAGAGCAATGAGATGGCCCCCGACTCCCAGCGCGGCGCCGAGGTCCCTGGCCAACGCCCGAACGTAGGTGCCCCCGCTGCATTCCACCAGCACGTCGAGGTCGGTCACCGCGGCGCCGCGGCGCAGCCTGAGAAGCTCGAATCGCGACACGTTCACCGGTCGAGCGGCCAGTGACACCTGCTCACCGGCTCGCGCCAGCGCGTAGGCTCGCCTGCCGCTGACCTTGACCGCGCTCACCGAGCTGGGTACCTGTTCGATGGCACCGCTGAGATCCGCGATACCCGCAAGGATTGCCGGCTCGCTCACCGTGGACGCGTCGGTATCCCCGGTGCATTCGCCGTCGGCATCGTCGGTGCTGGTGGACACACCAAGCCGCACCGTGGCCAAGTAGACCTTGGGCTCCAGCGGAAGATGCCCGAGCAACTTGGTGGCCCGTTGCACGCCGCAAACGAGCACGCCGGTGGCCATCGGATCCAACGTGCCAGCGTGCCCGATCCGTCGGATGTTCAGCAGTCGCCGTAGCCGAGCTACCACATCATGGGATGTCATCCCGGCTGGCTTGTCCACCACCACCAGGCCGCTGGGTACGTCTGTGGAGCTCATGGCGCGATCCTGCCGGGACCGCGCACGGCGCCGGTCACCACCCAGCCTGGGCTGTACGTCCGGGCCAGCACGAACGCCAAGCGCAGCACCATGAACGCGGCCAGCCCGGACCAAATGCCGATCAACCCCCAACCACACACGAACGATGCCCATACCACTGGCAGGAATCCGACCAGCGCGCTGATGAGGGTGCAGGTGCGCAGGAACGCCGCGTCTCCTGCACCGAGCAGTACCCCGTCCAGCGCGAACACCACGCCGGCCACGGGCTGCAGGGCGACGAAGAACCACCAGGCGTGCGGTACCTCGGCCAGCACGGCGGAGTCGGAGGTGAACACCTGTGGCAGCACCGGCTGGGCGGTGGCGAACACCAGCCCGAGGGTGGTCCCGAACGCCAACCCGTAACGGGTAATCTGCCAGGCCAGCGAGCGGGCGCTGGACTCGTTGCCGGCGCCCAGCGCAGCGCCGACCAGTGACTGCGCGGCGATAGCCAGCGCATCCAGCACCATCGCGAGGAAGAACCACAGCTGCAGCACGACCTGGTGCGCGCCAGCCGCCGCGGCCGAAGTCCGCGCCGCCACCACGGTCGCGGACAGGAAGCAGGCTTGGAAGGCCAGGCCGCGCAGCACGAGATCGCGGCCCATGCCTAGCTGCACACGCATCGTCTCCCAGCTCGGTCGTGGGGTGGCCCGTTCGGCGACCAGCGCCCGGAGGAACAGTCCGGCGGCGACCACCTGCGCGACGACATTGGCCACGGCCGAGCCGGGCAGTCCGAGGCTCGCCACTGGGCCGGCACCATGAACCAGTACCGGGCACAGCAGGGCCGAGATGCCGTTGCCGACCAGGATGTAGCGCAGCGGGCGGGCGGTGTCCTGCACTCCCCGCATCCAGCCGTTGCCGGCCAGCGTGATTAGCACGAACGGTGCACCGAACAGCGCGATGCGCAGCCAGCCCAACGCCGCGTCGGCCACCGGCCCGGGACCGGCGATCAGCCGTACCACCGGCCCGGCGGCGAGCTGCCCGACGACCAGCACTACCCCGCCGATTCCCAGCGCCAGCCAGGTGGCCTGGGCGCCTTGAACCACCGCCGCGGCGCGCTGCCCCGACCCGTAGAGTCGCGCGGTACGGGCAGTGGTGCCGTAGGACAGAAAAGTGAGCTGAGTGGCGACTTGCACCAACACCACGCCTCCGACGGCCAGGGCGGCCAACGCGACGGCGCCCAGCCGGCCTACCACGGCGGTGTCCACCAGGAGGTAAAGCGGTTCGGCGGCGAGCACGCCCAGCGCGGGAACCGCCAGCGCGAGCACCCGCCGGGCAGGCACCTGCGGCACGTATGGCGCCAGGAGAACCTCCCGGGTGTTCCAGCGGTCAGCGCTGCGGCGCTGCGCCTCAACCAACGTACGGATCAGCGCGGGTGACCTCACTGGTTGCGGCGACCTTGTGAGGCGGCGAACTAGGCTCGTCCGGCAGCCAGGAGGGCCAGGTTCGAAAGCCTGACCACCCCCGCGTCCGCGGCCAACTCCCGATCATCTGCGCGGAGATGTCCGTGGCCACCACGGCGCCCTCGGCCCTGCCCTTCTGCCGCAGTCAACGAAGGCTCGCCATAGCCGGAAGCCACGTCCAACACTCGGCTGCCCGGCTCGAAGCCCGCCAGCTCGATCAGCCGCTCGCTGATTCCGCTCGTCGCCGCGTCTATCTGTTCCGACCACTTGCGCCAGCCGATTGCGGCGCTGTTCCACTGCTGCCGCGGTCCGTCTCGGAATTCGCTAACATCCAACGTCTTCGCCTCCACGTTAGCTCAGCTCAGTTATCCATTTCGGCTGAAACCAGCCAGCTCGCATTGGCCCGTAAAGATCCAGAACTCAGGTGCTCATTTGCCGCCGCTTGCCGCAGGCAACCCCAGTAGAAAAATTGGCTGTGATTCCCAGGATGCGCTCGATCACCGGGTGGATCTACCGCACGGGGGCAGAATGCAGGGCGGCGCGCAGGGCGTCTAGGACGTCGTCGGCCGTGCCGTCAACGGTGAGACCGGCGGCGAGGCGGTGGCCACCACCGCCGAGTTCGGCCGCGGCGGCGGAGACGTCCAGGCGCTGCTTGGCGCGCAGCGACACCGACCACCGGGCCGGACCGAGCTCTTTGAGCACTGCGGCGACTTCCGCCTCCGACGTGGTCCGCACCAGATCGACCACGCTTTCGATCTCCTCGCTGCGCAGCCCCGCCGCGTCAGCCAGCCGCACTGTGGTGTGCACCAGTCCCAGGCCCTGGGCCGCTGCAGGCTCCAGTTGCGCGCGGCCGAGCACGGCCCCGAGCATGGCCAGCCAACCAAAGGGGTGGGTATCCAGCAGCTCGCGGGTGGTCGCGTTGGGGTCAACTCCAGCACTCAGCAGCCGGGCCGCGATCTTGTGGGTGCCCGGGTCGGCCCGGCGAAAGCAGCTGGTGTCGGTCACCAGACCGGCGTAAAGACAGCGGGCGATCGGCTCGTCGACAGGTACGTCGAGCACGTCGAGCAGCCGCAGCACGAGCACCGCGGTGGCCTCCGCGGCGGTGTCCACCACATGATGGGTGCCGAATCGGCCGTTGGTGGCGTGGTGGTCGATCACCAGCACGGCACCGGCGGTGTCCACCCGGTTTGCCAGGCAGCCCAGCCGGTCCCGGTTCGCCGTGTCCAGCGCCACCAGCAGCTGGGGCTGCGCAGGTACTTCGTCCGGCAGCACCAGGAGACCGGCGACGTCCAACGCCCGTAGCGACTCTGGAGCAGCTACCGGTTCGCCGAAAGTCACCCGCACCATGGCGCCGCGCCGGTGAAGCGCCAGACCGAGAGCCAATGCACTACCCAGCGCGTCGGCGTCCGGTTGCACGTGGGCAACCAGCGTCACGTCTGTTGCGTTGCCGACAAGCTCCGCAGCGGTCCTCAGCTCAACGTCGTGAGTGGCTCTGTTGGTTGCCGAGTGGCGGAACACTGTTACTCGCTCACGAGTCCGCTTCGCGGGCCGTGCGGTACGGGTCGGGCTCACCAGCCGGCGACGCGGCCGCCGCGATGCGGGCGACCTCGGCGTCGGCGTCGTGCGCCTGCGCCAGCAACTCGTCAATCCGCCGAGCACCGTCCGGGAGGTTGTCACAACGGAAAGTCAGGGTTGGGGTGAACCGGACACCTGTTCCACGGCCGACCAAGGACCGCAGCACTCCGGTAGCGCTGGTCAGCGCGGCCGCCGCGCCGGCGGTGTCGGGCGGGGTGTCGACAGTCTCTCCGAGCACCGTGTAGTAGACCGTCGCATCCCGAAGGTCCCCAGTGACCTTCGCGTCGGTGATCGTCACCATCGTCAGTCGGGGGTCTTTCACTTCATGCTCCAGGCCGGACGCGACGATCTGGGCGATTCGTTTGGCGAGCCGGCGGGCCCGTGGGGGATCGGCCATCTCAGCGTTCTCCTCACATTCCGTTCTGTCGGGCACGGCCTTTTGCGGATACAGCCTGGAGTACCCCACGCTAGTCATCAGCCGGACCCAGCATCCGATGCCGTGCGGTCAGCAGCTCCAACTCGGGGCGTATCGCCACGAGCCGCTCGCAGGCGCCGAGCACATCGCGGACATGACCGGCGTCGGCAGCAACGGCAGCCACCCCGATCAACGACCGGCGGAGCAGGTCCGCGTGCCCGGCCTCAGCAGCCGCGACGTCGAACCGCCGCCGAAGTTCAGCGACCACCGGCCGGACCAGCGAGCGCTTCTGCTTGAGGGAACGAACGTCGCCGAACACGATGTCCAGCTCCAAGGCGCCGACATACACCACTCACCACCGGGTTTGTCGTTCTGAAGACCACCAGCCCCGGGGTTGGCGGTCCTTAAAGGGCCACCAACCCCGGGTTGGTCAACTGCGGGGCTTTTCGCGCAGCTCGTAGGTCCCGATCTCGTCGCCGACCCGGAGATCGTGGTACGACGAGAGCGTGAGGCCGCACTCGAAGCCCTCCCGGACCGACGCAGCGTCATCCTTGAACCGGCGCAGCGACGACACCGTGAAGTCTTCTCGGACCACCACGTTGTCCCGGAGCAGCCGGGCCTTGGCGTTGCGCCGGATCTCTCCTGAGGTGACCATGCATCCGGCGATGGTGCCGACCTTGGAGGACCGGAACACGTCGCGGACCTCGGCCCGGCCCAGTGCCACCTCCTCGTACTCCGGCTTGAGCATGCCCTTGAGGGCCTGCTCGATCTCATCGATCGCCTGGTAGATCACCGAGT
>JALZDU010000407.1 GCA_030862405.1 Actinomycetota bacterium
GGACCGAGTGCGGGTTGTGGTCACCGTCGGTATCGCCACCGGCTACCCCTTCCGCCGGCTGATCGCTCAGCTCATCCCCCTGCTCTCAGCTGACGGTGAACTCAGTCGCGCTACTGGCCGCCCGGTCGAGGTGCTCTGGCAGACTGCCGGGACACCCTGTGACGATCTGCCGATCGACGCCACCTCCGCACTACCGTCGGCCGAGCTGTCCGCAGCGCTCGCGGAAGCCGACATCGTGATCAGCCACGCCGGTACGGGCTCCGCGACGACCATCCTCGGCAGTGGCCTCTACCCAGTTCTTGTGCCGCGACGGCTGTCTCACGGCGAGGCCGGCGATGAGCACCAGACCGAGCTCGCAACGGAGCTCGCGCATCGCAACCTCTGCCGCAGCGTCGAGGCCGACGCGATCACCGTGGACGACCTGCTGCAGACCTTGTCTCGCAGGATCCGGCAGCTGCCGGTGACCCCGCATTTCGAGCTCCAAAGATGAGTACGCAGAAGGTCACGGCCGTCGACCCACGCGTCGACGAGCGGTGGGAATCGCTCTCCCAGGGGGAGCGGGGCAGCTTGTTCACCTCGCCGCCGTGGATCAGCGCGGTGTGCGGAGCCTACGGCTTCACCCCGGAGGCGCGGATAGCGGCGGACAGCGACGGTGAGCCGGTCGGTGGCTTTGCGTGGGTACCGATCCGAGATGTCCGGGGCGAGCGGCTCTCCAGCCTGCCTTTCTCTGACCGGGCCGAACCGCTCGTTGCCGACATCGCGACGTGGGAGTCGGTCGCGCGAGATGCCCTGAAGCAAGACGTGCCGCTTACTGTCAGAACGCTGCAACCCACCCCCGTTGTCGAAGACGCCCGCCTTTCGATCGTCGCAGAGGCCGCGTGGCACGGCACTCCCCTGGACGCACCCTTGGAGGACCTGCGCAGCCGGCTGAGCAGCCATGCGCGACGCAACATCCGCACCGCCGAGCGCAATCGTATCGAGGTGCGGTCCGATACCGGGCTCGACGCCGTCCGACAGTTTCACCGCCTGCACGTCAAGCTGCGAAAGAGCAAGTATCGGCTGCTCGCGCCACCAGTCCAGTTCTTCGAGCGGATCTGGCACGAGTTTCACCCCACTGACGGGATATGCACGCTGCTCGCTTATTTGGACGACGAGCTGGTGGCGGGCGCGATGTTCCTCGAGTGGAACGGTGTCTTGTACTACAAGTTCGGGGCTTCGCGCAGCGAGCACCTCGGTCTTCGGCCCAACGACGCGATATTCTGGGCGGGTATTCGACGCGGTACCGAGCGCGCGATGCAGTGGGTTGACTGGGGACTCAGCGATCTAGACCAGCCGGGTCTCGTGGCCTACAAGCGAAAATGGGCCACCCAAGAGCGTCGTATCGTGTCCCTTCGATCCGCCACACCGACCCCGCCGCTGCGGGCGGAAGTCGACCGAATGCTTGGTCAGCTGACCGAGCTGCTCACCGATGAATCGGTCCCGGAGGATATCACTGCTCGTGCGGGAGCGCTGTTGTACCGCTACTTCTGCTGAACCCCCCCGCAGTTGTCGGATCGTCACACAAGGGCTTTCGTGAGCACTGCAACAACCGGTAGGCGCTGCTTGCTGTCACCGGGACACGTTGTCCTCCGCACGAAAGCCGGGTTCGGACGTCTCATCGACCTCAAATGGTCGCAAGTTGCCGAGTACAGTGTTCCCGATCACCGACGTTTCTGTCGAACCCCTGGTCACCATGACACCGCGAAACTCGGCACCAGAGATCGTGTTGCCTATGATCTGGACATCGGGGAACCGTCGCAGCAAGACCACCTGTGCCCCGCCGACGTTGCAGGTATTTCCACGGAACACGACTGAGGGTACGCCATCGGAGGCGTCGCTGTTGCCGCGGTCATCGCCGGTGGCAATCAGGCACTGGACATCCACATTCTCACACACATTGCTCGAAATTAAGACGTCGTACGTCGGCGGCCTGTCGTTGTCGAAGGTCTGGAAGCAGTCGGTGTGCGGAGCGTCGTCCCCATAGCCCTCGTCCGAGATATCGCGAATCGTATTGCCGGTGAGCTGGTGCCCGTTGCCGAAGAAGCGGATGCCGTCGGCGTCGCCGGACTCTAGCTTCACCGACTCGCTTACCTCGTTTTCCCGGACTGTGATCCGTTCGCCTTCAATCACGATTCCGGAGCCGTCGGATCGCTTGACGATGTTGGACTCGATCACGGCGTCGGTGCATGGGACGCAGCTGACGCCGTCACTTGCTGCGTCGAAAACCGCGTTCGCGCGCGCCGCTACACCCGTTCCTTCCAGGGTGAGGCCCTCGCCACCGATCAAGCGGAATCCAGCGACTGTGACATGATCTGCCTTGACGGTGAGTGAGCGGATCGTGACGTTGTCGGCGGCGAGTGTGACGGGTGACACGGCCGAGCCCGAGCTGGTCATATTCAGGTCCTCCCCGGCCAGGCCGTCGCCAGTGAAGCAGATGGTGTCGCCGGGTTCGACCCGATCCAGAACGGACTTGGCGGTGCTGGGCTTGGATACTGTCTCGGTGCAGCCCGCCGACAGCCTGGTGGACCACGGCGCGGGTGCGTCTGCGGAATCCGCGGAAGAGCTCGTGCACCCAATAGCAGCCAGCAGGCAAGCGAGGTACAGGGCCATCAGGTGGCCGGCGCGGTGGTATCGAGACACGAGCGGTGGCTTCATCGGGCCCCCCGTCCGATGCGCAGCAGCTGGCGGACATGTGCCAGTAATGCTCGGCCGTGTGGGCTGTGGCGTGAGGCGTCATAGAGGGTGCGTAGCCACCATGGACCTATCCGCTCGACCGCCGTCGGGTACACGTGCGGTCGGCCCCCGAAGCGGGCTTTGAACGTGTCCGTGCTGCGCCAGGCCGTTTCGTCCGGTGCACGGTCTGCGAGAAGGTCCTGCAGCGCGGTCTCACCGATACCCCCGAAATCGAACCAGCGGTGTCCGGTTCGCTTCGACCAGAGCGCGGCATGCCACACGACCGCGGCGGGCACACTGAGGTTGCTCGCCTCCGACGAGCGGTCCAGCCCGGTCAGGCGATAACGGACGGTGCGACCGCATACGGTAAAGAGGCTGGCGACGACCGGGGCTCCGTTCACCTCACCGACGAAGAGTTGGGCGTGGCCAGCTGGCGCAAGGTTACGCCACAGGGTGAGTAGATAGT
>JALZDU010000411.1 GCA_030862405.1 Actinomycetota bacterium
CGTACAACTTCACCGAGTACGACGACATCGTCGTGCACATGAAGAAGATCACCGACCACCTGGGCGCGGACGTGGCGATCGACGCCGCTGGGGCAGAGGCGGACGGCAACTTCCTCCAGCACCTGGCCGGAGCCAAGCTGAAGCTCCAGGGTGGCTCACCGGTCGCCCTCAACTGGGCGATCGACTCGGTCCGCAAGGGTGGCACCGTGTCAGTGATGGGCGCCTACGGCCCCATCTTCAGCGCCGTGAAGTTCGGCGACGCCTTCAACAAGGGCCTCACCCTGCGGATGAACCAGTGCCCGGTGAAGCGGCAGTGGCCGCGCCTGTTCGAGCACGTGCGCAACGGCTACCTCAAGCCGAGCGACATCGTTACCCACCGCATCCCCCTCGAGCACATCGCCGAGGGCTACTACATGTTCTCGGCAAAGCTAGACGGCTGCATCAAGCCGCTCGTCGTCCCCAACGGCGCCTGAGGAAGAGAGAGGCGACATGGCGTACACGGCAGACAAGCCGGCTCTTGCGGAATCAAGCGACGAACTCCGCGCTCGCATTCCCGGTTGGGGCGTCGACCTAGATCCGAAGGACCGCCCGTCGGTGCCGCGGGAGCGGTTCGACCTCAACCTGAGCGGCGCACACTGGGACTTCCCCGAGAACCAGCCGGAGAAGTGGCCACGCGAGAGGTCGATCGAGCACAAGTTCCTCACCCCGGTCTTCGGCACGTCCTGCCCGCCGAAGGGCGTGTCCGGAATGATGCGCAAGTACGCCTACAGGAGGTTCAGCGAGGGGCGTGCAGCGCACTGGTTGATCCTGGTGGTGGCCGACCGGGTGGACTCGCTCGGAAGTCACCTCCAGTCGCTGCTGACCCTACGCCCGGACAACCCCATCACCGAGACCGGCGTACTCAGCGAGTTCACCCGCCACGGGATCGCCTCGCGGGTGGGCAAGAAGCGCGCCGACCTCGCCCACCAGCCGCTCGACGTAATCATCATCGCGGCTCCTTGGGTGGTCGCCGGTGGGGCGGTCTACCGGGTGCTCAAACGTCTGCGGAAGACCGTTGTGCGGGCTGGCCGCTACTGAACAACCCCAACCTCAGCGCCGATGACGGAGTACCCAGCAGCGGGGACAGTTGCATTAAGCGATCGGCCCACCTGATCTGGTCCGCCGGTTTTCGGGGTCAATGGGCCATCCAGCGCCTAGCTGGTAAGCGCGGCTAGGCCGAGGTCACAGCGTGGTGGCGTCAGCGGGGTCTAGCACCCGCACTGTCGTGCCCTTCGGGCTCAAGGTGTTAAGCAGCCGGTAGGGGACCTGTTGGCTTGCAGGGACAGCACCGCCTGGTGGATCGGCACCGCGGTGCGCGGTGGCACCGCGCGCAAGTGATCAATCGCCTCGCCGATTTTGAGCCACGGCGCCGCGGTCGGCACGAACAGCACCTCCACCTGACCCGACAGCCGCGTGAACGAATCGCGGGATGTAGGTGTGTGCCGCCACCAGGTAGGCGTTGTTCGGGATCATCGGAACGTCGGGGTAGATCACCGCGTGGTTCCCGCCCAGCACCTCGACACGCGCCCCGCCAGCTGCAGTGTCGCGCTGGCCGCGAGAACCTCGTGGTCGTGACGCTGAGCTCTGCAGCACTGCCGGAATCGACAATCAGCCGAGTTCTCGGATTCCGCGCAGCAGCGCGGGCAGCCGCTCGCCATCGAGGTGGTCGACGTGCTGGCGAGCGATCAACACGGCGTCCAGCCCCGGTCACGCTCTCGAACCCCTCAACCATGCCCCGGGTCGATTAACAACCGCGCCGAGCCGGTATCGAGCGACACACAGGAATTGTCAAAGTGGGTGATCTGCACTATGCCCACTGTCCTCCGACCTCGTCCGCCGTCACCAGGACGCCAGGAACTGCCGTACAGACTCGGTGTTCGGCAGTAGCGGCGTGCCTCGTCCCTGCGCCGGCAGATCCCCAGGCAGTCAGCGGTGCACTGCGCCGTGGCAACGCGACGAGATCCGGTCACAACACCTCAGGACTCGGTGCACCGCCTTGCCTTGCCCGTTCGATGAAAGCGTCGATGTCTGGCTTGTCCTGCTCGTGCTCAGGGTGGTGACCGGGCAGGTTGTCCTCGGGGACCCGGACACCTCCCCCTTCGGTACTGGCTTGCTCTTGAACGGAGGCTTTGATCTTGGCGCTGTCGTCACTCGTGGCGCCGTAGTCGCTGCGACGCAGCTCTGGCTGTTGGGGGTTGGGCATAGTGTCCTCTCCGAAGTGTCGATGCGGTGTTCAGGCCCAGCGCAGGATGGCGGCGACGTTCTCCCGGACCCGTCCGGCCTCGGGCACGATGCGCACACCGGCCCCCGTGCCCAACGCGCTGCGGAGGAACACGTCGATAAGGCGTCCCGACTGCGGCTCGTCGACGCCCAGGTCCCGTAACTCATCGGCGGTGAGGGCCACCAAGGTGGGATCCGAGCCAAACCACGCGGTTCGCGAATCCGTTGGGTCGTCATGTACCAGTAGCACCTGCACCTGAGCCATGGCCAGCGCTGCAGCAGTGTCCTTTGCTCCCTCGGCACCGCGGTCATCCTGGCCTTGTTCCTCGGCCAGCTTGTCGAGCAGAGCCGTGGTGTCGTGGGCCGAGACCGCGGCCAGGGCGGCGTTGAGCTGTTGGGAGTCCACGCCTGGAGAGCCGTCAACACTCCTGCTGCCATCCAGCACCTGCACCAAGGCCACCACCTCCTTCGGCAGGACCGCTTGGAGCAGCTGCACGGCCCGCACGTCGCCGGTCAAAGCCACCAGCTCGGCGTCCACTTGCAGCACCAGCCGGCTGACCGCATCGGCAACGTCCTTGGCGTTGCGCTTCCACACATTCTCCGCGCGTTCCTGGTAGCGCCGATGTGACCAACCGCCGATGTGCACCTTTCGGCCGTGCTCCAGGTCACCGTCCACGCTCAGGTGGGACACCTCGGTGCCGACGGCGGTGATGTCCGCCCCACTGCGATCGGCTACCACCAGGACATGCGGTGGCAACGACTGACGCAGGTCCAGCAAGGGAGCAAGTACGGGCAGGGTTTGCCAACATCCGAACTCGCGGAGCGGCAAGCCCGGCCAGTGGCTGGCATGGTGCAGCCCCTCACCACTTGCCACCACAAAGAGGGTCTCGCCGTGCAGGTGGGCGTCGGGGATCAACGGGTCTACCACATCGAGGACATCCTCTGGCGCTTCCGATGAAGCCAGCTCCTCACGCCTGGCCTGCCAGCGCTGCTGATTGCGCTGGGCGGCATTCTCAATGCTCGCCTCGGTGGCCAACTGAACGGTAAGAAACGGCCCCGGCCGCTGGACGAGCTCGGCAAGATCGGGCGCTTCCATCCAGACTCGAGGGGTGTCACCGCGAGCATCCATGACGATGGTCTACCCGGACCTCGCGGACTGGAAACGGCGCGAGAGCTGTCCACAACCGTGGATTGACTGCAAATTCGGTGCATCCTGGCGTCGCCGAGTCAACCGCTTCGACGGACGCTGGCCGCCAGATCAGGCGACGGCAGACGGCCGCGTGGCTTTATGGGCACACCGGGCCGCAGACCGATTCGACGGTGAATCCGCAGGGCAGAGGCATGTAGCGCAGCTCCCCGGTGTCTGGATCACCAACCCCGCTCATAGGCTTGATCACCCAGTACCATGCCCACGTGTGATTTCACTGAGACGCGTAGGTAGATCCGGCGTGGGAACAGTTCCCGGACCGGGACGGTGTCTTTGGTGGGCTCTTGGACATAGCCGCGCACCGTGAACCCCAACGCCCGCCCCTGTGTGGTGAGCAAAGCAACTTTTTCGGTGATGGCATCGCGAGTCTTGCGATCGGTGTACTTGGTCAGGGCACCGATCTCATCGAATTCCAACAACTCCAGCGGATACTCGGACCTGATTGGCATGACCCGGACCCGACCAGCGAAGGCGGCCTTACGGGCGTGCATCGCTCGACCAGATCCTTGAGCAGCGCCAGCGCATCGATGCCGGTGACGGCGTAGCGATGGAAGATTCGCCGACCGTAGGCCAGTTCCATGCCCTTGGGTCAATCCCCGAAACCCGTACTATGCCGTCGCGGATGGTGGAGGCGATGGAGACCAGCGGGTGAGGAACCTGGTCGAGAAAACCCCTGATCGAGAATCAGGTGCTCGGCGACCGTATATACAGGCGATTGGAGCCCCGGACAAAGATCTCCTGGCCTACATCAGTTGCTACATCAACGGCTACGGACGACCACGAACATCCTCGGACCTGGACCCGAGGATAAGGCCCGACCTCGGACAAATCGCAGGAAGCCGCGGGACGGTGCGTGTGACTACGGATCAAATGGCCAACGGCCACGTTCCCTCGGCAATCAGTGCGCGGTGCCTCAGCTGGAGGCTACGCATCGATGGACATTGTAATCAATAGGCAGACTGATCATGCTGCGTGTCTCCCATCGTGGTCGCCTATCACTCCAGTCGGGAAGTTCGTCTTGATCACGTTAGACACCAGTTCTCGAGGATGTTCAAAGAAGTCCATCACAATAATTCCAACGCGCCCATGCCGTGACCTGGCGAGATAGTCGTTGAGGCGAGGGTTTATCGTATTTGAATATTCGCTGCCGCGCGCCGTCAAGCCAACGGCGCTGGAAAATGTAATGTATAAATCATTTGGATCACTACGTTCGGCTTCCCGTAAGTGGGCGATGACAAAGTCGAACTTGTCGTCGTCTCCAGGATTTTGATAGCGGTCTTCAACATCGTAAAATGGTGGCGTTGAGCTTCTGAACCGCTGGTTTTCCGGCCAATAAGTGAGGTCGAACCCAACGTCTTGACTGGCCTCGAATCTGCGCAGTAAGACGACCTTACCTCGAACTTCTCCCAATGTGGTTTCAGACGTGAGTGCTGGAGCGATAGATGCAGGATTAGTACCAGGAGGGGCGGCAGCAAAATTGTAAAATAGCGGCATGTCTCCGATGTGATCCCACGTTTCCGCTTTAAATGTATCTTCAAACGGTTGAGTGTTCTCCCGGCCGTTCTCCACCCCTATGGACAACTTACAAAAAGCTTGATAAGGGGAGAGCTTCACACCTGCGCTATCACAACAACTCTCGTCCTTGACCGACATTAAAATAGTTTCGGAAGGATGCCGCTTGAGGAATCTGTCACTGACGTCCAAAACCTCTGTGTAACCCTTTCCCGTGCATACGACGTCGTGGTGCACGCAAAGCTTGTTTTGGCAATGCGTGAGCCTGATGTCAAGAAACCGTATCCCCGCACTCAATTGGTCAGCCAAATCCAGGTTTTGGGTCTTGCCAAACCCAAGGGGCCCCTTCGTGCAGCAAGAATTATGTGTTCCAGGGATGCTCAACATTGTCATTGGGGTGCCATCAGAAATGTCGCGCATCCAGGAAGCGTTAGCAATAAACTCGTCCATCATGCCTCTCTGATCGCCCGCCCTTAGCACCCAGTTAGTGGATGCTCCTGTCCCGTCGCAGCCCCCTGATCACAATGGGCTGGCCCAGCCCCGGCATAGTGCTGCTGTGCCATGATCTTCACCGTTACGGTGGGTCCACTTCCCAGGCCCACCACGGCAGCGATGCACGTCCACACTGAAATCCCCCCATCGCCCATCGCTTCAACAAGACACCCATCAACGCGTCTCCACCTCCCTCCAACAACTCTGCACCCGAAGTGATTCCCTCACAGCGCATACTCATCTGTCCCGCTCGTCGGCGACCTCCGTGGCCACCTTCTAGCGCCTGATCACAGCCAGAGGTGAGGGTCACTTAGCAGTTCACCCCAGAAGGCACAGCTACAAACGCTGGA
Organism: Actinomycetota bacterium; assembly: GCA_030862405.1. Classification (GTDB taxonomy): domain Bacteria; phylum Actinomycetota; class Actinomycetes; order Mycobacteriales; family Pseudonocardiaceae. Next base: position 5,821 of record JALZDU010000411.1, read on the forward strand.
CGGCTCGGCTAGGTCACGAACCCGCGCCACCCGGCACCGGCTAGCGTTGATCACCGTCACCGAACGTCTCCACAGGCCACCGCCCCCGTTATGTCCCTCGCAGCCCTGGTGCGTGGCGTCTCAGGGGCGCTACACCAGCACGCACACCGCAAGCAGGTCTCCAGGATGATCATCCACAAGCACCGGCGAGCGACCCAGCCCACCGGACAGCAACTCCTACAGCGGCTCCCGAGCGATCACAGACGGAGCTGGCCACACGCCCGCAACCGCGATACACGGCAACGGCGGGCAATCGAGGATGCGCTGGCGGCGGACCACAGCGTGGTGGTGGATAACACGAACGCGTCCCCGCACGATCGGGCCCCACTTATCGCGATCGCCCAGGTGCGTAGCGCCGGAGTCCGTGCCGTCTACCTTGACGTGCCCGGTGACGGTGTGCCTGGCACGTAATGCCGGCCGAGTAGGGCGCGCTCGCGTCCCATTATTGGTGTTCTCGCTACTCGAAACCGCCTGGTGCCACCTTCCCTCGATGAGGGTTTTGATCGTGTGGACGTAGTTAACTCCCAGGGAGTGACGGCACGGTTGGACCTCTAGCCCATCTCTTGCATCGGGTGGTGACCAATCATGAAATCACGCATAGGCACAACACTCTGACCCGTAGACGCCAATCTGGCGCGGCGCAGCATGCTCAACAAGGGCGCCGACGTGCTCAACCGCGTCATCCGCGCGGTTAGCCAGCAGCACAGGTTCAACCCACAACCGGCTGTCCTACCCCGCGTATCGCGCTGCACGGCGACTCCGCCACGTGGGTGTAGCCATCTGCGCCGCAGGGTAACCCCACTGGGGGAAGCTGGCGACGGAGAGGTGGGCAGGTGTTGCGACATCCCGCTAAAGGCGCCGGCTTGCTGCGGCGGTGGCTGCGGTTGGTGGGGCGGACGGGGCTGGTGCTCGCTTCCGCTGCGGCGCTGATCGTCACCGGTTATGCCTGGACGCTTTCGCGGCAGTTCGACGCCTCACTCACCACCTCGGCGGTGCTTGATCACCCCGGACAGGCCGGTCGTGCCGACCCTGCCGGCCCCATGAATGTGTTGCTCGTTGGGCTGGATAGCCGCACCGATGCCCAGGGCAACCTGCTGCCGCCGCAGGTGCTCGCCGCTCTACACGCCGGCGGCAACAGCGGCGAACTCAATGCCGACACCCTCATCCTCGTCCACGTCCCGGCCGAGCCGACACAGCCGACCGTCGCGGTGTCCATTCCCCGCGATTCTTATGTCACCGTGCCGGATTTCGGTGCTCACAAGATTAATTCTGCCTACCGGCGCGGAACGCTCGACGCGAAGCCGACACTCGCGGCGCGGGGCATCAACGAACCTGAGCTGGAACGGCTGGCTCGCCAGGCCGGTGCACGGAAACTCGTCCACACCGTGGAGCAGCTCACCGGCGTGACCCTCGATCACTACGCCGAGATCAATCTGGCCGGGTTCTACGATATAACCCAGGCGGTCGGCGGTGTCCCGGTCTGCCTCACCTCCCCGGTCCACGACAGCTATTCGGGTGCGGATTTTCCGGCTGGCCCGCAGACCGTGTCGGGTGCCGCGGCGCTGGCCTTCGTCCGGCAGCGCCATGGCCTGCCCCGCGGCGACCTGGACCGCATCGTCCGCCAGCAGGCGTACCTGTCCGGGCTGGCTCATCGACTGCTCTCCGGCGGCGTGTTGGCGAACCCGAACACATTGGCCGCGATGCGCGAGGCGATTGCCCGCTACGTCGTCATCGACCCCGGCTGGGACCTCGCCGGGCTCATCGAGCAGGCCCACTCAATGAGCGAGGAGTCTGTCCGGTTCCTGACCATCCCCACCGGCCGCACCAACCTGTCGACCCCCGACGGCGAAGCGGTGCAGGTCGACCACGCGCAGGTCCAGCAGTTCATGGCACAGCTCACCAACCCCGGCGACCACCCTCTCAACCCCCCCGTCTCGACCGCGCCCGCCACACCAGCCATCGCGCCGATAGCTGCCCCAATGCCCTGCATCAACTAGCCCCGGTCGCTCAGCGCCTCGGGTTCATGCCGGTGGAGCGGGGCATCACGGTCGTTGGGTGCAGCGGTTCACCCCGTTCCTGGTCAATGCGGCACGACCTTGCCGGCACGCTCCAGGGATCGGTGCTCGTGGATGAGAACTATGCGAAATCGCTGAAGGATGAGTCTACCTGTACCGGGCGATCGACCAGTTCGGCCAGGTCATCGACGTGCTCGTGTCCGAGAAGCGGGATCTGGCGGCCACCCGCCGGTTCTTCGCTCGCGCCTTTAAGCATGGCTCGCACCCGACCGAGGTCACTATCGACCGAGCGCTCGCCGACCCTCCGAGTGCTTGACGCCCTGCTGCGCTCTGCGCGCCATATCGTCGAGCAGCACGCCGTACGTCATCAGTACCGGACACGCACAACGCAACAGCGCACCTCGACCAGCACCGCGAGACTCGCCAAGGCTCGGCGGTGTAATGATCAAGTTTTCGCCGTGGCTTCGCTGTTGTGGCCATCCCCCGCCCTGACCGTCAACGGTCCTGATTCGGATGTGGCTCGGCGAATGAGTGGTGTCGTGGACTCCTCCGCCAAGCGCCGCACCGTCTCCACGAGTAGGTCTATAAGTGGCCGGCGGATCTGTGCGCTCATGGCATGAACCACTGCAGACAGGCGCTGGGCGGTGTCCTCGTCGGTGTCCCCAACAATCGGTTGGGCAGCCGACGTGGTGGTCAATTCGACGCGTCGACGATCTTGAGGATCCGGCGAGCGGCGTACCAACCCAGCACGGGCCAGGCGATCGACCATCGCCGACGTGGCTGGCGGTCTCGTGCCGAGGACCTGAGCCAGGCCACTGACAGTGACCGGCGCTAAGGCGCTGATGAACTGCAGCGCGACGAGCTGTAACAGCGTCATTCCGCGGCCTGCCCACACGGCGCTGCTAGCGGTGACCATGGACCGTAGACGAGCAATGAACCAGTCGACATCTGCGGTAGTCACCGCCGCAGCGCTGTCGTCGGCCACCACACCATCCCCATCAGAGCAACTGGTGACGGACACGGCGCTGAGGTCAGCCTGCTGGTGTCCGCGCTGATGACTAGTCGCCATGTGATCTCCCGGCCGACACGTACACCTGTCGGCCACACAGCCTATGTGAACCGCTGCCGACGGTGTCCCCTAGAAACGTCCTTGCCCTGCCCGAGTGTTCACACCGAGGTCTGGCTTCACAGGTTTCCGCTTCCCCTGAGGGATCTTGGTGGCTGTGCATTGGTACCTGCGCTACGGGCTTTCATACCGCGACGTCGAGGAGTTGCTGGCCGGACGGGGCATCACTGTCGATCACCTGACGTCTATGGTGGGTGCAGCGGTTCACTCCGCTGCTGATCGACCGAGCAGAGTGATCTGCGCGTAGGTAGGTGCGCGTGGGCAGGAGATCCTTGACCGCGTCGACCAGCCAATCCAGGACGAACCGGTTCTCAACTTCGCACCCACCCAACAGGTCCGGAGCATTGCCAGCGTTCATCGGAACAATCACTGACGCCAGTTGGGCGACCTTTCGCTCCCGCCGCTGAGGTGTCCAGCCGGCGATGTCGTTCCTGATGGCCTTGTCGGTATGCCGGTCAGGGTGTAATTCGGTGATCGGTTGGTCACCGATGAGACAAGTACGGGATAGCGCGGTGATCCGATCCAACACCGCTTGGCCCACGTCGGGAACCGGTTCGGTGACCACTCGAAATCCGGGTCGGCTGATGTCCCGTCCCGCAGTGCCACCGCCAGAAGTAACCACAGTTCAACACAAGCGGGTAGCGTCGCGAACCGGAAGTTCGTGCAGCGAGTCCGACCGGTGTGATGTTCGCCCGATACCAGGTGCTCGAAACCGGGCCGTGGCTGCCATGAACCGGTCCCTGCGTGGTGATCTCGGGGAGAACGAGAATGTCTAAACGCCTCTTTCGCCGGCGCAGACCAGGCGGTGTCGTGGCGTTGATGAGCGTCACGCTGGTGACTGCGCTAGGACTGGCCACACCGATTCCCGTAGCTGGTGGCGAACCTTCGGTGTACCTCATCCCCGGCCTGGACCGGCCCGCGCAGCTGATCCAGGACAAGTGGGGGGTGCCGCATATCTATGCGCAGGGCACGGAGGACGTCTTCCTCGTCCAGGGCTTCAACGCCGCGCGGGAACGGCTGTTCCAGATCGATTTGTGGCGCCGCCGGGGTCTCGGCCTGCTGTCCGAGGTTTTCGGGCCGTCTTATGTGGATCAGGACGCGGCCACCAGGCTGTTCCTCTACCACGGCGACATGACGGCGGAATGGGAGAGCTACGGGCCTGAGGCCGCAATGGCGGCCACTCGGTTCACGGCGGGCGTCAACGCCTATGTGGACTGGCTCGCGCGGAATCCTGGGTTGCTGCCGGAGGAGTTCCGGCGGCTCGGGTATATCCCCGCTCGCTGGCGGCCGGAGGATGTCGTGCGAATCCGGAGCCATGGCCTGACCAGGAACCTCTCCAGCGAGGTGGCGCGGTCTCGGGTCGCGTGCGTGGCTGGCCCGGAAGCCGACCAGGTGCGGGTCAGGCTCGAGCCTGACTGGCACACGTCCGTGCCCGCCGGGTTCGACCCCTGCGTGGTTCCGGACGATGTCCTGCACACTTTCGAATTAGCCACGCAGAATGTCGAGTTCACCGGCACGGACCTGCGTGTGGTGCCAATCATGTCCCAGGAGGCGGTAGAGGGCAGCAATAACTGGACCATCGCGCCGAGCAGGACGGCAACCGGCCGGCCCATCCTGGCCAACGATCCGCACCGTGCCTATTCGGCACCGTCGCTGCGGTACATCGCGCATCTTTCCGCCCCCGGCCTCGACGTGATCGGTGCGGGGGAGCCCGCTCAGCCGGGCATTTCGCTCGGCCACAATGACACCGTCGCCTTCGGGCTCACAACCTTCCGGATGGATCAAGAAGACCTCTACGTGTACCAGCTGGATCCGAACGACCATGGCAGGTACCGCTTTGGCGACGGCTGGGAGCGGATGATCGTGCGGCATGAGCAGATACCCGTGGCCGGCGAGAAGCCGAGAAACGTCGAGCTGCCCTTCACCCGTCATGGACCGGTGATCAAAGTGGATGGGCAGCGCAACCTGGCCTACGCGGTGCGC
>JALZDU010000416.1 GCA_030862405.1 Actinomycetota bacterium
ACCTAGCAGTGCCGGACCCCTCAACTGGTTGTGCTGATTGCGCGGATCAGGCGCCGGTACGGGCCCCGGTACGAGCGTTACGCCGCTTGAGGGCGCGTCGCTCGTCCTCGCTCATGCCGCCCCATACGCCAGCATCCTGTCCGGAAGCGAGTGCCCAACTCAGGCACTCGCTATTGACCGGGCAACGCTGGCAGACGGTCTTCGCCTCGGCGATCTGCAGCAGAGCGGGACCGCTGGTTCCCACAGGGAAGAACAGCTCCGGGTCCTCGTCTCGGCAGGCCGCGTGATGGCGCCAGTCCATGGTGCTTGCTCCTCGTCGATCGCGCTGTGACCTTCAGTTCCCAGCGCCGTCGTCGTCTGATTAGGGCTTGTGAATGATTTCACAAACGTCCGCGATGTCAAGGGGTTCTACGGACCCGGCAAACGATCCACCCAGCGGGTACCCACTAGTCGAACCGCTAACCGCATGTGAAACCAATTCAGAAGCTTTGCCCGAGGATAACTGTGCGTCACAGTACTGCTCTCGACGTGTTACCGCCGCCTTACTCGAACTGCCCGTTCCACTCGGACACCGCACAGGTGCATCACGGTGTCGCCCGCCAAGCCACACCGACCAGGAGGTCGCTGGACTTACGGCAGCTATCCCTACTGGACCTAACGAGATCGCATCCCAGAACGTTTCGCCTCACTTTTGTGCAGGGACGCCACGCCCTGCCGTGGTGGCCCAACCAGGGACCGGTCAGCGCAGGAAGAGGGTACGTTGGGTGGTTAATCTGCTGCGGTGTCTGGCGCCGATGACGATCCCGCTACCCCTCGCCCGGTTCGCGTCGCGGGCGTACTCGTCGCGCTACAGGGGTTGGCCGGTCTCGTTATCGGCGCCGGCTTGCTGGTCGTGGCGGCGCGCGGAGGCAGCGGTCCGGTGCCGATTGTGGCTACCGCGGTGTGGTTCGCCGGTTTCGGAGCCATCCTGCTCGCCATCGGCGTGAATCTGGTACGGGGCCGCCACGGTGCTCGCAGTCCGGCTATCGTCGCTCAGCTGTTGATGCTCGGTGTCTGCTGGTACGCAGCAGGTCCATCTTCGCGGCCTGCCTACGGGGTACCGGCCGCGATCTTCTGCGTGACCGTGCTGGTGTTGCTGTTTTGCCCACCTGCGCTGCGGTGGGCCACCGGGTACCGACGGGTCTAGTTGAGGTTCGCGCGCAAGCTACGTGCGGCCTGTCCGAGCACTTCGGCGTGTTGCGGCCAGTCCGGAATCCGCGACTCCAGGAACGCGGCGCCCTCGCGGAAGCGACCCTGCTGGCCGAGCGTATGGCCTAGCTCCATGAGATCTTGAATTCCCACGCCAGGCAACGCGAGACGCATCCGCAACACCCATTCGAGGTCCGCGGACCGTCCGAGGCCCCGGTACACCACCCGCAGGTTCTCCAGAATACGCGCGAAAATTGCCCTCCTGGGCGACGTGGTGAGCAGGTGGCGGCCGAACCGGACGTTTGGACCCGCCCGGGTCGAGGCACGGAACAGTGCCTCGCAGCCGGCTAAATCAAGTAGCTCGCCACCGTTGAACGCATCAATATACCGGTCGTTGGCCAGCGGCCGGACCAGAAAGTGACCGGGCATACTGACACCTTCGAGCGAGACCCCGGCGCGGCGACCTACCTCGATGCAGACGACGGACAGCGTGATCGGGATGCCGAGCCTGCGGTCGATGACCTGGTCCAGCAGGGAGTTGCGGGGGTCGTAGTAGCTGCCGGTGTTGCCGGCAAAGCCCTCTTCGACGAACAGTCGATGGATGAGCGTCTCCAGCGAGTCCACTCGCTGGGCCAGCCGGTCCAGTTCGCGCAGCGCGGGGCCGGTGTCGAGTTCCGGGTCTGCACCGGCGGCGATCGCCAGAGCACCAACGTCGAGCTCTGGTCCGGGCCCGCGCCCGGCCAGTAATGCGGTGAAGCGCTCGACTGCGTTCATGATGTAGTCGATCGTGCGCCCCACGAGCCCCGCTGTCGACCCGCCACCGGCCGTTCATCCCTCGAGCTTTTGCCGCCCAAAGGCGCTGACCAGCGAAGCCTGCTGGTCAGCGCCGTGTCACGATGGTGGGGCTCAGCCTTGCTTGGTCTCCCAGAAAATCTTGTCAATCTCCGCGATCAGGTTCAGCAGCTCCTGCCCGGTGGCGGGATCCATCGAAGACTTGGCGCCGCCCTCGCCGCCGCCGGCTGCCTTGGTGGCCTTGTTGAACAGATCATGCAGCTGCGGATACTTCTCGAAATGCGGTGGCTTGAAATAGTCGGTCCACAGCACCCAGAGGTGATGCTTGACCAGGTCGCTGCGCTGTTCCTTGATAATCATTGCCCGAGTACGGAACTCCGGGTCGGGGTTGGACCCCCACTTCTCTTGGATTGCCTTGACCGACTCGGCTTCGATCCGGGCCTGTGCCGGGTCATAGACGCCGCACGGGAGGTCACAGTGCGCAGTAACCTCCAGGCGGGGGCGGTGCAGATTCCACGACAGCAGTCGCATCGTGCCTCCCTGACATGTGATGCTCCGACGTCACGCGACCCTACTACTGCGCGACCCAGCAAGCATCGGGACGGTGATCATCAGTGACATCCAACCCGGTCGGGTGGCCGTGGCGGCGCGCGGTGGTGCGTGGACCTTCGATGTCCCCGACCCTATCCGATGGCGACATCGTGCTGGTCGGTTTGCGAGCCCGGCCACGTCCCGGGGCGGTGGCGCTGGTCCAGTGGGCCCAGCGCCCGGGCCAACTGTCGATCAAGCGAGTCGTCGGGCGTCACGGTGACGGCTGGTGGGTGCTGGGCGACAATCCCGACGGATCCACCGACTCGCGCCAGCTCGGCACCGCACAACCAGTCGGGCTCGTCCTGGGCCGCCTCTGGCCCACCCCTCGCATCCTGCCCCGACGCTCCTCAACCTGGCTACCCCCGCATCCAGCGAACTGAACGGGGTTATTCGGACGCCGGTGAGCCCGCTCAGCCTGCTCAATGCGCTGGAGAAGGTCACTTCGCAGCGCGGAGCTCGGCATAGCGGGCGCGGCAGTCTTCCCAGCGCGGCAGGATCCCGGCCTTGGCGGCATCGGCAAGCAGCGGTGCTGTGCGGTCCTTGGTCGACAGTTCCACGTCGAGGTCGTCAGGCCAGCGCAGCTGCAGCGCCGGATCCAGCGGGTACACCGTGTGCTCCGCCGCGGGGTCGTATCCGGTCGAGCACAGGTAAGTCATGACGGTGTCCTCAGCCAGCGCGATGAAGGCATGCCCGATTCCTTCAGCGAGGTACACCGCGCGGTAGGCCTCGGTGTCCAACCGCACTGCCTCCCACCGTCCGAACGCCGGCGAGCCCACCCGGACGTCGATCGCGACATCCAGCAGCGCGCCGTGGGAGCAGTACACGTACTTGGCTTGGCCGGGCGGCACGTTCGAGAAGTGCACCCCACGGATCACGCCACGCCGCGACATGCTGTGGTTGACCTGGGCCAACCGCAGCCGGTGTCCGGTGGCGTGGACGAACGCCAGCTCCTGGAACGGCGCCACGAACCGACCGCGGGCGTCGGGAAAGGATTTTGGGGTGAATTCGATCACTCCCGGCACTGCCAATTCACGGAACTGCACGGTGCCCTACCCTAGCCAGCGCCAGCCAGCGCCATGGCGAGCGGGATTGTACCGAGTTTGCTCGACGGCCCGGTTTATGCTCCAGCACCGCGCTGCCACTCCCGCCACCTGATCCGGTGACACTCTGATCGACTGCTACGGGGATAGGTGCCGAAAGACGTCACAGGCGGTTGCTGACCCGCATAACCGACCGTCAGTTCGCGCGTTGTGTACTCGACAGAGTTGTGACAGCCCGTTGTCAGGGCCAAGCTCCTGCTGCCAGTGACGTCACGCGGACGAGTGAGGGTCGCCGGCAGGCGCGGCGGAAGGGTGGTGCCGGTGGCCGACCGGGCAAAGTGGGCCGACTTCGGGCCCTTATCGCTGGATGCCGGGCAGGTAGGTCGGGCTGCACCGGGCTGGCCGCTCGCAGCCGTCAGGGTGGGCCACCCAATCCCGTTGCCGGAGTCACCCGCATTGGTCTGTGACGGCGGCATGGTCGTCCAGGCCAACCTGGCAGCGGCTCGGCTCGCCGGCCGATGGCTTCCGGATTCGCTGATCGGACTGCCGCTGCAACGTCTGCTCACGGGTGCCGACACCGATGCTGAGCTCGCCAGACCGGAAGGGCACTCGGTACCAGTGCGGGTGACGCGCTGGATCGTGCCGGGCACGAATTTGCTCATGGTGTTCCTGGTCGACGTCTCCGATCTACGCTTGACCGGCGAGGCACCGATGACCGAGCCGAGGTTTACCCAGGTCCAGCGCGCCGAGGCCGAGCCGGTCGTCAGTCTCAGGCCCTGGCAGGACAACCCGGCGGGCGCGGTGACCCGGTGGTCGCGGGGGCGCTCCGACATCTCCAGCCGACCCCGGGACATCTCCAGCCAACCCCGGGACATCTTCAGCGAAACCCGGGACATCTTCAGCGAAACCCGGAGCAGCTTCAGCGAAACTCGGAGCAGCTTCAGGGAACCCGGGGATCTCTTCAGCGAACCGCGCGTGGACAGTGACCTTGCGCAGGAGCGCGCGCGGCTGCTGGAGGCACAGCGGATTGCCCGGATTGGCAGTTTCACCTGGGAGTGGGGGGCCAACAACAAGCTCAGCTACAGCCCCGCTCTGGCGGAGCTGTTCGCTGGACGCTGCGTCGATCCCGCCGACCCGTTACGGCACGTTCACCCCGAAGACCTGCCGGCCTTGTTACGGCGGGTGGAAGAGATGGTCTCCGACCCTGGTATGGGCACCTTGAAGGTGGAGTTCCGTGGGTTGCCCGAATACGGCGAAACCTGTTACGTGTGCCGGCTGCGTGCGCAGCGGTCGGACAGCGGGGAAATCCTGCGCCTGATGGGCACCGTGCAAGACGTCACGTCGGAACGGGCGCTGGAGCGCGAGCTGCGTGAGGAGCAGCGCCGGTTGGCGGAGGCGCAGCGGGTGGCCCGAATCGGTACCTGGGAGTGGGAGCCGGGTTCGGACCGGCTCGTGTGGTCGGACATGATGCAAGACCTCTATGGGGCGGCGCCGGCCTCAAACCAGCCCACCTACCAGGCCTATCTCTCGTTGGTACACCCCGATGACCGGGAATGGGTGGACGAGCTGTGGCGGCAGCTGCTTGCCGACCACGTGCCGGTGGAGTGCGAGCACCGGGTGCTGCGGCCGGACGGGACGGTACGCACGTTCCGGTGTCACGGCGCCGTCATCGCCGACACATCCGGGACCCTGCGTGTGGTCGGGACCGCTCAGGACGTCACTGACCAGCGAGCCGCCGAAATCCGGATGATGCGTTCCAGCCAGCGATTTGCTGACCTGGTGGCGGTCGCCCCGGTAGGCATCGGGATCTTCGATGATGCCGATCGGCTGATCGACGCCAACGAGGCGCTGTGCAAGCTGCTGGGTTATGACCTGGAGACACTTCGGGGGATGAGTTCCGAAGCGCTCACCCACCCGGACGACCGAGCTGAGCGGCTGCGCACCATGCGTAACCACCGTGCGGCGCCCTGTGAGAGCTACACGGTGCCGCAGCGGATGCTGCTGCGGGCCGATGGTGAGCCGGTGTACTGCGAGCTGCACATCTCGACGTCGGTGCAAGACGACGGGCAACGGTTCATGCTGGTCGTTTTCACTGATGTCACCGAGCGCCGCCGAGTGGCCGAGGCCTTGAAGCACCGGGCGACTCATGACGAGCTCACCGGCCTGCCCAACCGGGCTGCGATCAAGGAGATCCTGACCGAGCTGCTCGCCTTGCCCGACCGCGACCTGGCTGTGTTGTTCTGCGATATCGACAACTTCAAGCGGGTCAACGATGCGTTAGGTCATGACGCCGGCGACGAGATGCTGGTCGCGTTGGCGCGGTGGCTGCGCGACGGGTTGCCCGAGGGTTGCACCGGCGGCAGGCTCTCCGGCGACGTTTTCGTGGTGATCTGCTCCGACGTCGCCGCACAGGGCGGTATCAGCTCGCTGGTCGCCACGGTCTCGGCGTTGTTGCGCACCGCGATCCCGCTGCGTGGCCAGCTGATCCGGGTGTCGGCGGCTATCGGGGTGGCGGTGCCGGACGCTGTTACCGGCAATGCCGCTACCGGCGGCGCGGAGGACCTGCTGCGCTTCGCCGACGCGGCCATGTTTGAGGCCAAGCGTGGCGGCACCGGGCATTTCGCGATGGCCAACGCGGCGTTGATGGCGTCGGCCGACCGGCAGGTGGAGCTGGAATGCCAGCTTCGAGAGGCGCTGGTGCGCGACGAACTGCAGCTGTACTACCAGCCGGTGGTCGATTCCGACGGTGCGGTTCTTTCGGCGGAGGCGCTGATCCGCTGGCCGCACCCTGATCACGGGATGGTCGGCCCGGACGTGTTCCTGCCGGTGGCCGAGCAAGGCAACATGATGCGCGAGCTGGACCGCTGGGTGCTGCGCACCGCGTTGCATGAGGCGCAGAATTGGGTGACACCTGATGGGCGTCCTATTGCGGTCGCGGTCAACCTCTCCGCGCTGATTCCCGGCGAGCCCGGCTTCGTCGACGCCGTGGCTACGGCGCTGGCCGAGAGCGGCCTACCGTGGGACCGCTTGGTGTTGGAGCTGGTGGAGACGGCGCTGGTCGACTTGCCCAGTGCGGCCCGGCAAGCGATGGATGAGCTGGTCGAGCGCGGGGTGCGATTCGCCGTCGATGATTTCGGCACCGGTTACTCGTCGCTGGCCCGGCTCAAGGAGCTGCCCGCGCAGATCGTCAAGCTGGACCGGCGGTTCGTCAGCGGGGTCGGAGTTGACCCGGCTGACTTCGCGGTGGCCCGTGCGGTGGTCGACATGGTCCGCGCGATGGGCCGCACGTGTGTCGCGGAGGGGGTGGAAACCGCGACCCAGTTCCAGGTGTTGCGGGGACTTGGCGTGCATGCCTACCAGGGCTGGTTTTTCTCTCGGGCGGTTGGCGCATCCGAGTTCCGCGCCTTACTCGGCTTCAGCCCACTTCTTTAACCTCCCCTCCCCGGCGTGTCCGCACCCCTTGCCCGGTGTGTTCGCCTCCGGTGCCTGCTGTGACCGCGTCTGGTGCCCGGGTGCGGGATCCCGGGTTATGGTGCCCGGACACCCTCGGATCCTCCGACCGGTTACCGGGAAGACGGCCAAATGATCGAATTCCGCGGCGTGACCAAGCGGTTCGATGACGGCACCGTAGCCGTCGACGCACTGGACCTGCTCGTCGCCGAGGGGCAGATCACCGTGCTGGTCGGACCCTCGGGGTGCGGCAAGACCACGTCGCTGCGGATGGTCAACCGGATGGTCGAGCCCACCTCCGGCACGCTGCTGATCAATGGGCGCGATATCCGTTCCCGCCCGTCTGCAGAGCTGCGCCGGGGAATCGGCTATGTCATCCAGCAGGCCGGGCTGTTCCCGCACCGGACCGTGGTAGACAACATCGCCACGGTGCCGCGGCTCACTGGCGCCACCCGGCGCGACGCCCGGGGTCGGGCCGCCGAGTTGCTCAAAGTCGTTGGGTTGCCCGCCGAGGTGGGTCGGCGGTACCCGGCGCAGCTCTCCGGCGGGCAGCAGCAGCGTGTTGGGGTCGCCCGCGCACTCGCTGCCGATCCGCCGGTACTGCTGATGGACGAGCCGTTCTCGGCCGTTGATCCGGTGGTTCGGGAGGGCCTGCAGGACGAGTTGCTGCGGTTGCAGGGTGAGCTGGGCAAGACCATCCTGTTCGTCACCCACGACATCGACGAGGCGATCAAGCTCGGCGATGCCGTCGCGGTGTTGCGGGCTGGGGGAGTGCTGGCCCAGTTCGGCGCGCCGCAGCAGGTGCTCGCTGAGCCCGCCGACGACTTCGTCGCTGGATTCGTTGGACGCGACCGTGGCTACCGCGCGATGTCGTTCGTCTGCTCAGATGATCTTCCGGTCCACGAGCTGGACACGGTACGGGTGGGCGAGGCAGTGCAAGGGCACGGGTGGCGGCTAGCCGTGGACGCCCATGGCAGGCCGCGTGGCTGGTTGGCTCCGGTAGGTGCCGACGGCACGCTGCGGGCTGGCGGTTCGCTGCACCGCATGGGTGGTCCGATGCGAACTGCGCTGGACGCGGCGCTGTCCTCACCGTCGGGGCTCGGCGTGGTGGTTGATGGCAACGATGCCGTGGCGGGCGGTGTCCGCGCCGAGGAGGTGCTCGCGGTGTGGCGCCGGCAGCGGGACGTCGATGTTCAGTGACATCAGCGGCTATCTGAGCAGTCCAAGCAATCGCGCCAAATTACTCGAATTGCTCGGCGAGCATGTCGTTCTCGCGGTCCTGCCGCTGCTCATCGGGCTGTCGGTGGCGGTGCCGCTGGGATGGGCAGCGCAGCGGATGCGCTGGCTGCGGGCCGTGGTGCTCGGGTCGGCCAGCGTGCTGTACACAGTGCCGTCGCTGGCCCTGTTCGTGATCATGCCCAGCATCCTGGGCACCCGGATCCTGGACGGTACGAACGTGGTGGTCGCGCTTGCCCTGTACACATCTGCGCTGCTGGTGCGTCCGGTGGTCGACGCGCTGGATGCAGTGCCCGGACACGTGGTGGCCGCAGCCACCGCGATGGGCTATCAACCCGTGCGGCGATTCGTCGCCATCGAGCTGCCCATGGCTGTTCCGGTACTGACCGCCGGTGTACGGGTGGCGTCGGTGAGCAACATCAGCTTGGTCAGTGTGGGGGCATTGATCGGTGTCGGGGGGCTGGGCCAGTTGTTCACCGAGGGCTTCCAGGCCCAGTACCTGGCACCGATCATGATCGGCATCGTGCTGACTGTCGTGCTGGCGGTCGCGATAGATCTGCTGCTGGTGGGTTTGCGTCGGGTGAGTACTCCCTGGACGCGGGCGCAGCTAGGGGCAGGAGCCGGCACGTGATCTTTTCCCAGGTGCTGGCCTGGTTCGCCGACGCGGCGCACTGGCGCGGTGCTGGTGGCGTCGGAGTGCGGATCGCCGAGCACCTGTACTACACCGCCGTCACGGTGCTCATCGCGTCGGTGGTCGCCGTTCCGCTCGGGTTGTTTGTGGGGCACACCGCTCGTGGCGGGGTGCTGCTGGTGGGACTGGCCAACGCGATGCGGGCACTGCCGACGTTGGGCCTGCTGACGTTTCTGTTTCTGCTGTTTCGCTCGCAGGGAGTCTCTACGGTGGTCGCGCTGGTCGTGCTAGCCGTGCCACCGGTACTGGCCGGGGCCTACGCCGGCGTGCAAAGCGTCGAGGCGGGGGTCATCGACGCTGCGCGGGGGATGGGCATGACATCGGCGCAACGCCTGTTTCAGGTCGAACTACCAGGGGCGCTTCCGTTGCTGCTCGGTGGACTGCGCAGCGCGGTGCTGCAGGTGGTTGCGACCACCACGGTGGCCGCCTACCTGGGCCTAGGTGGCCTGGGCCGGCTGCTGCTTGACGGGCTGCGTTCGGGGGATTATCCGCAGATGGTGGCCGGGGCTCTGCTCACCGCCGGGCTTGCGGTAATGCTTGACCTGCTGATGGCCGGGGTGCAGCAGCTCGCAGTGCCCACCGGAGTGCGACTGTCTTCGGCGAGGGCGACCTCGCGGGGTACGGGCTGAGGATTCGCGGGGATTCCGGGATTCGTAGGATGAGGATCGATGACACGTATCGTGACGTTGGTCATGGCCGTTGTGCTGGCGGCCGCTGTCACAGCTTGCGGATCCGGTAACCCGCTCGCTGGGGGCGGCAGCGGCAGCGCCATCGTGGTCGGCTCGGCCGATTTCGCCGAGAGCGAGTTGCTGATGGAAATTTACGCCGCGGCGCTGCGCAAGGCGGGTATCCAGGCGCAAACCAGGCCCCGGCTGGGTAGCCGCGAGATCACCAACGTCGCTGTGCGGGACGGGTCGATCACCGTGATGCCCGAGTACTCCGGCAACTTGCTGCAGTCAGTCGACCCGAACGCCACCGCAACGGCGGCAGATGAGGTGTACGCCGCGCTGCAGCGGTCCCTACCGCAGGGTTTAGAAGTGCTCGAGCAGTCTGCGGCCGAGGATTCCGACGTCCTCGTAGTCACCCAGCAGACCGCTGCGACGCTAGGGCTTACCAGCATGGACCAGCTCGGACCGCACTGCGGGCAACTCACCCTGGGTGCCGCGGGCGAGTGGCCGGGCCGCTGGAAAGACAAGATCGCTCAAATCTATGGATGCACTTTCCGGGAGATTCTCAGCACCGATGTGGCCGGTCCGGTGACGCTGGAGGCACTACGCAGCGGGGATGCTGAGATCGTGAACCTGAACACCACTTCACCAGACATCGCCGCTCACGGCTGGGTTGAGCTGGCGGACCCGAAGAACATGTACCCCGCTCAACGCATCCTTCCGCTGGTCCGCGCCGGGGCACTGGACCAGGCGGGTGTTGACGCGCTCAACGAGGTCTCAGCTGCACTGACCACCGAAAATCTCACTGAACTCAACCAGCGGATGCTCCAGGAACGGGCGGTACCGGCCGACCTGGCCAAGGACTTCGTCTCGTGAGTGCGTAACGGTGTTACAGCACTCAATGCGACTCACGGCCACTCACGACCACGGTCGGGTGGTCCGATGACGGTCGCAGTGCGAGGCTGGCGGCATGGAATACACGCAGCTGGGCAGTAGTGGACTTTCCATCTCCCGACTGTGCCTAGGCACGATGAATTTCGGCCCGGAGACCTCCGAGACCGACAGTCACGCGATCATGGATCGGGCCCACGAGCACGGCATCAACTTCTTCGACACCGCGAACGTCTACGGCTGGCAGAAAGGCGAAGGTGTCACCGAGAAGATCATCGGCCGCTGGTTCGCCGCTGGCGGCGGTCGCCGCGAGCGCACCGTGTTGGCGACCAAGCTCTATGGCTCGATGGGGGATTGGCCCAACGAAACCAAGCTTTCCGCACTGAACATCCGGCGGGCCTGTGACGCGTCGCTGCGCCGGCTGCAGACCGACTACATCGACCTCTACCAGATGCACCACGTGGATCGGGCCACCCCGTGGGAGGAGATCTGGGAAGCCATGTCGGTGCTCCGGCAGCAGGGCAAGATCATTTATGTCGGCTCGTCAAATTTCGCCGGCTGGCACCTCGCAGCCGCCCAAGAGGCGGCTCGCCACCAGCGCGTCACGGGGCTGGTCAGCGAGCAGTCGATCTACAACCTGCTCAATCGCTGGGTGGAACTGGAGGTGCTGCCCGCCGCGCGCCATTACGGCATTGGGCTGATCCCGTGGTCACCGCTGAACCGTGGCCTGCTCGGCGGTGTGCTGCGCAAGCAACGTGAGGGCGGCGGTTCGCGGAGCACCTCGGGCTCCTCGGCCGATGCGCTCGCGGCGAACCGAGAGCGCATCGAGGCCTACGAAAAGCTGTGCGCCGACCTCGGTGAGGACCCCGCCAACGTTGGTTTGGCCTGGTTGCGGCACCAGCGCGGGGTGACTGCGCCGATTGTCGGCCCGCGAACGGTTGCGCAACTGGATAGCTCGCTGCGGGCCGTCACCATCACACTGGATGCTGAGGTGCTGGACCGGCTCGACGAACAGTTCCCTGCGCCGGGCCCCAACGGTGCCAAACCTGCCCCGGAGGCCTACGCCTGGTAACACCCATGCTCCCCCGCGTGTCGTCCTCGCCTGCACGGTGTGTCCGGCGTTGATGCGCACCATCTGTTGTTGGCGTGCACCGTCGTCGTAAGGAGTGGCGGATGGCTGATGACCAGTAACGCCCGTCAGCCTTAGAGGGTGTCCGGCTCATCGGCATCGTCGCGAGCCAGGAACGTGGCCAACCGCTCGACGGCCTGCTCGAACTCCGGGTGCTCATCAACGAATGCGCGCATTCGCGCGGCCAACCACTCGACGTGGAGCTGTTCGTTGCCGCGTCGATCTTCGAGCTCCTCGATACCGCGGTCGGTGAAATACACCTCGACTCCTCTTCTTCCGAGGCGGCTGCGCGCAGAACGGCGGCGCAGCGTGCACCAACGCTGGATACACCGGACACTAGGGCCGGACACATCGGACACTAGGGCCGGACACGCCGGGGGTGAGGTGGGGGACGGGTCAGCGCTCGAGGGCGGCGGTGATGAGTTCACGCTGCTCGACCTCGTGCACCTTGGCCGATCCGGCCGAGGGGGCCGCCATGGCGCGCCGAGAAATCCGCCGCAGGTTGCCCAACCGCCCGGGAATGAGGTCGGGCAGGCTCAGCCCGTAAAACGGCCACGCGCCCTGGTTGGCGGGTTCCTCCTGCACCCAACGCACGTCGGTGGCATTCGGGTAGCGGTCCAGCGCCGCCGCCAGCCGCCGCTTGGGCACCGGGTAGAGCTGCTCGATGCGGACGATCGCAACGTCGGAGATGCCACGTTGCTGGCGTGTGGCGTTCAGCTCATAGCTAATCTTGCCGCTGCACAGCAGCACCCGGCGCACCGCCGATGGATCGGTGACCAGAGGGTCGTCGAGCACCGAGGCGAACCGCCCTGAGGTGAAGTCCTCCACCGGGCTCACCGCCGCCTTGAGCCGCAGCATCGACTTCGGCGTGAAGACCACCAGCGGCCGGTGCACGCCGTCCAGTGCGTGCCGGCGCAGCAGGTGGAAGTAGTTCGCTGGCGTGGATGGCTGCGCCACGGTCATCGAGCCCTCAGCGCAGAGCTGCAGGAACCGCTCGATGCGGCCAGACGTGTGGTCCGGGCCCTGCCCCTCGTGGCCGTGCGGCAGCAGCAGCACGACGTCGGAATGCTGTCCCCACTTGGCTTCCCCGGAGGAGATGAACTCGTCGATCACCGGCTGCGCACCGTTGACGAAGTCGCCGAACTGCGCCTCCCACAGCACCAGGGCGTCCGGGTTTGCCACCGAGTAGCCGTATTCGAAACCCACCGCAGCGAACTCCGACAGCGCGGAGTCATAGGCCAGGAACTTCGCCTGATCGTCGGCCAGGTTCATCAGTGGGGTGTACTCGGCCCCCGTCTTGCGGTCGATCAGCACGGAGTGTCGTTGCACGAAGGTCCCTCGCCGGGTGTCCTGACCGGACAGCCGCACCATCCGGCCGTCCATGCACAGCGAGCCGAGCGCCAGCAGCTCGGCGAAGGCCCAGTCGATGCCACCCTCGCGGGCCATCTTCGCCCGCTTCTCCAGCACCGGCTTGACCCTCGGATGCGGAGTGAAGCCCTTGGGCAAGTTGACGTGCGCGTCGGCGATCCGCTCGATGACGCTGCGGTCCACCCCGGTGGACAGCCCGGTCGGCACGATTTGCTCGGTCTCCACCGACTCGCTCGGTGCCGCGGCGCGCTTCTCCAGCTCCCGCACCTCGTTGAACACGTGCTCGAGCTGCTGGGCGTAGTCCTTCAGTACGCGCTCGGCCTCCTCTACGGAGATGTCACCGCGGCCGATGAGCGCCTCCGTGTAGCCCTTGCGCACAGATCTCTTGGTATCGATGATGTCGTACATTTTCGGCTGGGTCATCGATGGATCGTCGCCCTCGTTGTGACCGCGGCGGCGGTAGCAGATCATGTCGATGACGACATCTTTCTGGAAGGCTTGGCGGTAATCCACGGCGAGTTTGGCCACCCACACACAGGACTCCGGGTCATCACCATTGACGTGGAATACCGGGGCACCGATCATCTTCGCGACGTCGGTCGAGTACTCGCTAGACCGCGCGTACTGCGGCGCCGTGGTGAATCCCACCTGGTTGTTCACGATCACGTGCACGGTGCCGCCAGTGCGGTAGCCGCGCAGTTGCGAGAGGTTGAGTGTCTCGGCTACCACGCCTTGCCCGGCGAAGGCGGCATCGCCGTGCAGCGCGACCGGGAGCACCGTAAAGCCGTCCGGGCCCTTGTCCAGGATGTCCTGCTTGGCTCGCGCGATGCCCTCCAGCACCGGGTCCACGGCCTCCAGATGCGACGGGTTGGACGTCAGTGAGACCTTGGTCTCGCCCTCACCGAACATCCGGTAGTACTTGCCCTCAGCGCCGAGGTGGTACTTGACGTCACCGGAGCCGTGCGCCTGGCCGGGATCGAGGTTGCCCTCGAACTCGCGGAAGATCTGCGAGTACGGCTTACCCACGACATTGGCCAGCACGTTGAGCCGGCCGCGGTGCGGCATGCCAAGCACCACCTCGTCCAGCTCATGCTCGGCGGCCTTGTCCAGCACGGCGTCCAGCAGCGGGATGACGGTTTCGGCACCCTCAAGCGAGAACCGCTTCTGGCCGACGTACTTGGTCTGCAAGAAGGTCTCGAACGACTCCGCGGCGTTGAGTTTGGACAGGATGTACTTCTGCTCGGCAGGGCTGGGTTGGTCGTGCACCCGCTCTATGCGCTCCTGCAGCCATTGCCGCTCGTCGGGCGCCAGGATGTGCATGTACTCCACACCGATGTTGCGGCAGTAGGCGTTTCGCAGCACGCCCAGCACGTCGCGCAGCTTCATGTTCGACTGCCCGGCGAACCCACCTACGGCGAACTCGCGGTCCAGGTCCCACAGGGTCAGACCGTGGCTGAGCACGTCGAGATCGGGGTGTTTGCGCTGCCGGTAGTTCAGCGGGTCGGTGTCGGCCATCAGATGGCCACGAGTGCGGTAGGCGTCGATGAGCTCGAGCACCCGGGCGGTCTTGTGAACTTCACCTTCGGGGATGTCCTGTACCCAGCGCACCGGCTCGTAGGGGATCCGCAACGAGGCGAAGATGTCGTCGTAGAAGCCGTCCTCGCCCAGCAGGAGGCCGTGCATCCGGCGCAGGAATTCTCCGGACTCGGCGCCCTGAATGATGCGGTGGTCGTAGGTTGAGGTGAGCGTGATGGTCTTGCTGACTGCCATGTCGGCGAGTGCTTGCTCGCTGGCGCCCTGGAAGGCCGCCGGGTACTCCATCGCACCGACGCCGATGATCGCGCCCTGTCCCGACATCAGCCGGGGCACCGAGTGGTTGGTGCCGATGGTGCCCGGATTGGTCAGCGAGATCGTGGTGTCCGCGAGGTCCTCGGCGGTGAGCTTGCCCTCGCGCGCCTTGCGGATGATGTCTTCGTAGGCCTGCCAGAACTGAGCGAAGGTCATCGCTTCGCAGCGCTTGATCGAGGCGACGACGAGGTTGCGGCCCCGGCCGGTATGCAGGTCGATCGCCAGGCCCAGATTGACGTGCTCCGGCGCCACGACAGCGGGCTTGCCGTGGGCGTCAGTGATGTAGTGCCGGTTCATCTGCGGGTAGCCGGCCAGGGCGCGCACCACTGCGTACCCGATGAGATGAGTGAAGCTGATCTTTCCACCGCGGGTTCGCTTGAGGTGGTTGTTGATCACGATGCGGTTATCGGCGAGCAGCTTCGCCGGAACCGCGCGCACGCTGGTGGCCGTCGGCAGCGCCAGCGAGGTCTCCATATTCGCCACCACGCGGGCGGCCGCACCGCGCAGCGGGGTGGTGGTGTCGTGCTCCAGGTTGTCATCGTGCTGCTCGGCGAGCCGGACGGCCTGCTCCGTGGTGGTAGCCCGGGTACTCCGTGCGATCTTCGACGATGGCACCGGCGGCTGCTTTGGCAGTGGCGCCTCACCATTTGCGCCGCGCGGTGCGGGTCGGTAGTCGCCGAAGAACTCGTGCCATGCGGGATCCACGGTCGAGGGGTTGGCCAGGAACTGTTCGTACATCTCCTCGACCAGCCACTCGTTGGGGCCGAACTGCGCGGAGCGGTCGTGGGGGGTGGAGCTGCTGCGTGACACTGCGGGGACTCGCCTCTATCCGTTCTGTTCGGGGTCGCTCGGCTATTCCAGGCTAGCCCCCGCCGGGCGGCGCCTAGCATCGCCCGCGCCGTCGGTGGCTCACCAACCGGGTGGAAACGTCAGGCGCGTTCAGGGTTCCCGCGGATCGCTCAGTGGAACCCTGTGCACGTCTTGATCCCGCGGCCGATCAGGCTGCGACGGTCCCATCCGGTGAGCCCGCAGCCCACAGCCGGGCGTAGTGCCCGCCGGCCGCGAGTAATTCGGGATGGCGGCCCTGCTCCACGACCCGCCCATCGTCGAGCACGATGATCCGATCGGCCTTGGCCGCGGTAGCCAGCCGGTGTGCGATGACGACGGTGGTGCGGCGCTTGGTGAGCCGGTCCGCGGCGGCCAGCACTACCGATTCGGTTGCGGGGTCCAGCGCGGCGGTGGCCTCGTCGAGCAGCAGCAGGTCGGGATCGACGAGCTCGGCGCGGGCAAGCGCGAGCAACTGTCGCTGCCCGGTGGACAGGCCCTGCCCCCGCTCACCAATCGGTTGGCGGAATCCGTGCGGTAGCGCCGCGACGGCCTCCAGCGCGCCGACCCGCCGCGCCGCGGCTTCCACCTCGGCGGGGCTTGCCTTCGGCGCGCCGTAGCCGATGTTGTCCGCGACGTCGCCGCGGAAAAGGTGTGCCTCCTGTGGCACCACGCCCAGCCGATGGTGAAACGCCGCCGGGTCGTAACGCCGCAGATCCACGCCGTCGATCAGTACCATGCCGCCGACCGGATCATAGAACCGGGCTATCAGCTTGATCAGGGTAGATTTGCCCGCCCCGGTGGCTCCTACCAGCGCGACGGTTTCCCCTGCAGCGATCCGCAGCGACACCCTGTCAAGTGCAGGTTGCCCCGAGCCGGGATAGCAGAAGGTGACCTCGCGCAGTTCCACCTCGCCGTGCAACCGGGCCGGCACTGCGACGGCGTCGGCACCTGGGGACGGCACCGAGGTCGGTGTGTTGAACAGGTCCCGGATACGCCGTAGCCCGACCGCGGCCTGCTGGTAGTTGTCGAAGACCTGGGATAGCTGCTGCACGGGCGCGAAGAACAACCCCAGGTAGAGCAGGAAGGCGGTGAGCACACCAGGGGTGACGGTGCCCGCAGCCACCCGCGACGCCGCGACGCCCAGTACCGCGGCATGCGCGAGGTCGGAGAGCATCGCGACGAACGGGAAGTAGGTGGCGATGTAACGCTGAGCGCGCAGCCGGGTGCGCCGGTAGGTGTCACTGCGAGCGGCGAAATCCCCGGCCGAGCGTCGCTCCCGGGCGAACGCCTGCGCCACCCGGATACCGGACACGTTCTCCTGCAGATCGGCGTTGACCTCGCTGATCTGCTCCCGGGCCTGCGCGTAGGTCACCGACGACCGGTGCCGGAACACCACGGTGGCCACGATGAGCACCGGCAGGCTGAGCATTGCGACCACGGCGAGACCGGCATCGGTGACCAGCAGCGCGGTGGCCACCCCGACCACGGTCAGCACGCTGATCAGCGCCGTGGATAGTCCCGTCTGCAGGAATGTGGACAGCGCATCCACGTCGGTGGTCATCCGGGTCATGATCCGACCGGCCATCTCGCGTTCGAAATAGTCGAGCCCGAGCCGTTGCAGGTGCGCGAAGCTTCGCACCCGCAGCAGGTAGAGCAGCGTCTCACCGGCGCGTGCGGCGACCACAGTCTGGGCGGCCATAACGAGCCAGTCGGCGATGATCACCCCGAGCCCGGCCAGAATCACTATGGCCAGCAGATCTGGCGCCTGGCGGGTGATGGCGTCGACAGCGAGCCCGCCCAGCGCCGGGAAAGCCACGGTGGCCAGCGCGTCGAGGCCGACCAGGACGGCGGTGACCGTCAGCCATCCCCGCACCGGTCGTAGCAACCGTCCAAGCCGGAAGTTCGGGTCAGGAGTTGTCGGATCGATCCCTTCTAAGCGAACCTGGGCGGACGCCGGCGGTAACGCGGCCACAGCCGCGAGCAGTTCCGGGGTCGGCCCGACGCTGCCTACCATGCTATTCATCCCGCCTCGTACGTCTCCCCCCGCAGAGCGGACGGTCTGGGCGGCCGGGGCTGGTTGGGAGGTGGTGCCGGACTCTTCTGGTGCTTCGGCGGGCCAGAGCTCTGCGGTAATGCCGTCCGGGCCTGGTTGCAGCGCATCCGCTGTGCCGGCGGCGACATGGTCGATCACCTCGCCAGGGCCGGCGAGCAGCGCGCGAAACAGCGCGCACCGGTCTGTGAGTTCAGCCTGGGTTCCGATGTCGACCATCCGGCCGCCGTCAAGGACCGCGATCCGGTCAGCCAGCGCCAGCGAGGAGCGGCGATGCGCGACGAGCAAGGTGGTGCGCTGCGCGGTCACCGCACGCAGCGTGGCGTGGATGGCCGCTTCAGTGGCCGCGTCGACCGCGGAGGTCGCGTCGTCGAGTACCAGTATCCGCGGGTTCGACAGCAGCGCCCTGGCCAGCGCTACCCGCTGCCGCTGCCCACCGGACAGGGTCAGCCCCCGCTCGCCGACCCGGGTGCCGTAGCCCTGCGGCAGCGCGGAGATGAACTCGTGCGCCGCCGCAGCCCGGGCCGCCCGATACACCTCCTCATCGGTGGCGTCCGGGCGACCGTAGGCGATGTTGGCCCGTACCGTGTCGGAGAACAGGAACGCCTCTTCGAAAACCATGCCCAGCGCCCGGCGCAGCGACGCCAAGCGCAGCTGCCGGACGTCGACGGTGTTGCCGGGCGGGCCGATCCGGATCGCGCCCTGCTGGATGTCGTAGAAGCGGGGCAGTAACAGCGAGACCGTGGACTTGCCCGAGCCGGGCGTCCCCACCAGCGCCAGCGTTTCCCCCGGCTCGACGCGCAGGGACACCCCGTCGAGCACCGGCTCGCTGCGCGTGTAACCGAAGCGCACGCCGTCCAGGTGCACCGCGAGCGGCCCGTCCGGGACATCGATCGCATCCGGAGCATCCCGTACCTCGGGCTGAGAGTCGATCAGTTCGTGGACTCGCTCCACGCTCGCCCGGGCAAGCTGCGCGCTGACCACCAGGTTGGCGATCATCCGGGCCGGGCTGACGAGCATCGCCAGGTACGCAGCGAACGCCACGAAGGTTCCCAAGCTGATCCTGCCGTCCAGGGCAAGCATGCCGCCCAGGGCGAACACCGCGACTTGGCCCAGCGAGGGCAACGCGGTCAAGGTGGGGGCAAAGGTGGCGGTCAGACCCGCCGAACGCATCCGTTCGGCGAACAGTCGCCGGGCTCGGTCCTCCAGCCGGGACACCGCGCTGGTCTCCTGGCCGAAACCCTTGACCACCCGCACCCCGGTGACGGTCTCCTCGACGTGCTCAGCGATCTCGGCGGCGCGTTGCTGGGCCGACCAGGTCGCCGGGAACAGGGTGCGCCGGGTCCGGGCCGTGAACAGCCCCGCGGCCGGTACCACCACCAGCGCGACCACCGTAAGCAACGGAGACAGCCAGACCATGGCGACCAGCGCGACGACGAAGAGCACCAGCATGCCTGCGACCAGCGGCACCAGCGACAGCAGGCCCTGCACCAGCTGCAGGTCAGAGATCGCGCGGGACACGACCTGTCCGGTGCGCAGGACGTCTTGCTTGGCGCCGTCGAGCTTCTGTACCGCGCGGAACACGGCACGGCGCAGGTCGTGCTGCACGTCCAGGGAAAGCCGCCCACCGAGGTAGCGGCGCACGAAGGCGGTCCCGAAACGCAGTAGCGCCACCCCGGCCAGCGCGGCAACCAGCCAGCCCAGCCGCTGGGTGCTGCCCGCCACCGCATCATCCACCGCGAGCCGGGTCAGCAGCGGGATGGTGGCCTCCATGCCGACCCCAACCCCGGACGCGGCCAGTGCCGCCACGCTGAGGTAGGGATGGCGCCAGCATGCAGCCGCGAGCCTGCGAATCCAGCCGCGTCGGTTCGCCTTGGTCTGCTCGGGCACGATCGTCAGATTAGGCGGCCTCTCTGACAAACCGTGCTGACAAACGTGCCGGGCTCAGCAACCGCCGGGTGGAAGGACGATCAAGTGCGGGGGTATCCACCTCGCCGCACGTCGGGCATGGCGATCGCGGGCTCGGTCAGGTCGCGCCGGTGCACCGATGCATTGCTGGCCTCGTTGCGGGAAACGTTGTCCAGGGTGACCTGATCGGCGGTAGGAGCATGGAGCTGGCGCGGCACCACCAACACCTGGCGGGGTCGGCCGAACGGACCGGATTTCCCAGGGGTGCGCTCGATCGGCTCGGTGCCGTCACCAATGAGGTGCCGGTGCGCCGTCTCCCACACCTCGCAGGGCCAGCGACGGCGGCGAAGCCACCCTGAGCACACCGGGCAGCGACCAGTGGGGTCCGGCTGGTGTTGGACGAGCAGTTCCCGCCATCCGTCGGTAATGGTCCGGATGTGGTTGCGCGCTACCGGTACAGACAGCGCCGCACCCGCCCGAGCGGCCATCTCCTCCACTGCCGCCAATCGTTCCAACACCGCACGCCGCACCCTGCGGTCCACCAGCCCACCTCCTCGTCGCCCCCCGACCATCCCGAGAGCGCACCCGACACGCATAACGACTTGACCCAAACGCCGTCACGCCTCAAGGCATTGTTCTACCGGACTTCGCTCGTGGACTTAACCCCCTCTCGCACTCGTCACCCCTTCACCGATCCGTACGCCCGCGCTTACCCCCCAGGGGTGTGCGCTGTGGCCGGCGAGACCAAAATGGTTGAGTTCCACCACGCTGAGCCCACAAGCCGAGGAGGACGCCATGCGCGTCGAGGTGGACCCGGACACCTGCGAGGGCCACGGACAGTGCAACGCGGTCGCACCCGAGGTCTATGACCTCGACGACGGCGGGTACTGCTTGATCCACAATCCGGAAGTCACACCCGAGCTGGAGCCCCATGCCAACGAGGGGGCGCTGGCCTGCCCGGTGCAGGCCATCACCGTCACGCGCTGACAGCCTTGCCCCGCCCGTACGTTCTCGTCTCGGTGGCGACGTCCATCGACGGCTACCTCGACGACATGAGACAGACGCGGTTGCTGCTGTCCAACACCGAAGACTTCGACCGCGTCGATGCGGTACGCGCCAGCGCAGACGCCATCCTGGTCGGGGCGAACACGGTCCGCCAGGACGACCCGAGGTTGCTTGTCCGCTCCGTGGAGCGTCAGGAGGAGCGAATCCGACGCGGCCTGCCTCGGCATCCTATGAAGGTCACCCTGACTGGCCGCGGGGATCTGGACACTGCTGCACGGTTCTTCTCCTGTGGTGACAGCGACAAGCTCGTTTACACCCGTGATTCGGTAGTCCGGGTGCTTCATAAGGCGCTGGGGGATACCGCAACGGTGGTGGCAGCCGGAGAGCCGATCGACCTGGGTGCCATGCTGGACGATCTGGCGCGGCGCAAGATCAAGCGCCTGATGGTCGAAGGTGGTGGCACCGTCGTCACCCAGTTGCTGGGCGCAGGATTCGTGGACGAGATTCATCTCGTGATTGCACCGTTCTTCGTGGGTGACGCCAGTGCGCCCCGCTTCGTGCATCCCGGTCGGTTCCCGCACGATGTCGAGCATCCGATGACCCTTGCCGAGACCCGTCAGTTCGGGGACATCGTCCTGCTCCGTTACCTCGCCACTGCCACCGGCCGATGACAGCTCCCATGATTGATCGCGACCGTGGGCACCTCCAGCACGCGATCGAACTTGCGCAGCGCTGCCCCGTTTCGCCAACCGCGTTCTCGGTAGGCGCGGTGATCATCGACGCTAAGGGCGGCGTGCTCGCCACGGGCTACTCCCGCGAGACCGATCCCCACGACCATGCCGAGGAGGCTGCACTTGCCAAGCTCGCCTCTGACGATGCCCGGCTCGGCAAAGCCACCCTCTACAGTTCGCTCGAACCGTGCAGCGCCCGGGCCTCACGACCGCGCAGCTGCACTGAGCTCATCCTCGCCACCCCGATCTCGCGGATCGTGTTCGCCTGGCGCGAGCCCGCCCTTTTCGTCGACTGCCAGGGTGCCGAACTCCTCCGCGCCGCCGGTAGGGAAGTTGTGGAGCTACCCGAGCTCGCCCACCTGGTGCGCCATACCAATCACCACCTGCTTGAGTCCGAGCGGACGCTCGATAGTGGGTCACCTGGGCCGGAAGGTAGGTAATGGGGAGCAGCGTCGCGCAAGCTGGTGGATGTGGCCAGATCAACGGCTGGGTGGCGGGGCGCTGGTGTGGTGACCGCGCTGGGAGCGCTCGCGGCTGGCTGTGGCATGCAGGTGCCATATGCTTCCGCGCCCCCCGCGGTGACCGATGGCATCCAGGTCGATATGTGCGCCATCCTGTCCGACCGGGAGCTGGCCGAGCTGGGCATCACAGTGGGTACCCGCACACCGTTCGACGAGGTGGGCGTGGTGGGCTGCTACTGGCTGGGCAAGCCATTCACGCTGAGCCTGGACCGGGATAACAACACCCTCACCTCGTATCAGCCTCGCCGTCGTGATCCGGCGTTCGTCAGCTTCGCGGATAACACGGTCAACGGCCGCGCCGGGACTCAGCTCGTGCTGGACCGGGACCGCTCGCAGTGCACGCAGTTGATGGACGGCGGACCGATATCGCTGACGGTGAGTGTGGCAGCGTCGTCGAGCTTGGGACCGCCGATCGATGCGTGTGTCGAGGCGTTGCGGATCGCGCAGATGATCGAACCTCGGTTGCCGCGAGTGTGAGCGAGTACCCGCTGATCTTTACGGTATTTGATGGTACATCCCAGACGGTAATATCAGGGCGTGGCTGCCTCCAACAGTGACTTGACCATCGATCAGCTCGCGGCGCGCGCCGGGATGACGGTGCGTAACGTCCGTTCGCATGCCAGCCGCGGGCTGTTGCCGTCGCCGCAGCTGCGTGGTCGCACCGCCTACTACGGCACCGAGCACCTCGCGCGGCTCCAGCTGATCGCCGGACTGCAGGAGCAGGGCTTCTCACTGGCTGCCATTGAAGCGGTGGTGCGCCAGACCCCGGCGAGCTCGGCCGAGCAGGCACTCGCCTTCTACCGGGGCGTCCTGGCTCCCTGGCAACCCGAGGATCCACTCGAGATGTCCTACGTCGAGCTGGCCGGATGGCTGGGCGTCGAGCCGCAGCCCACGACGCTGGACCAGTTGCATGCCGAGGGAACCTTGCAGTCCTTGGGGCCCGACCGGGTGCGGATCATCAACCCAGGACTGTTGCGGGCCGGGGCCCAAGCGGTGCGGCTGGGAATGCCGGTTGATGCGGTGATGGCGATGCGGCCCGAGCTGTTGAAGCACGCCCGGGCGATTTCCGAGCTGTTCGTCGCGCTGTTCCGGGACACCGTGTGGCGGGACTACGTGGCGCGCGGGATGCCGCAAGGCGAGTGGTCCGAGGTCCACGGGGTGGTCGAAGCACTGCAGCCGGTGGCCGCGCAGGCGCTCCTGGCGGCCTTCCGCTCCACGATGCCCGAGGCGATCGAGGCGTTCGTTAGGGAGGAATGCGAGAGGCTCGCCGAGGGTGCCGACCGCAACCCGACTCCTGACGGCATTCAATGTGACATGAATACGTGACAACATAGCGGCAGATGGTGTTCCATAACGCCATGACATCGATCCAGGGGCTGGTTACCACCGCCACCTCGGGGTTGGCCGCCGCCCAGGAAGTGCGCCCCACCGGCGGCGCCGAGCTCGACCAAATCATCATCGCCAGCACCGTGGCGACCGTGCTCACCGCGGGTTTGCTGCTGCTCGGCTACGGCCACCGCACCGGCCGGATCCCGATACTGCGCAGGCTGGCCTATGAGACCCAGCGCTGGCCGTTCGGCGCGGGGCAACCGGGTTGGGTCGAGCTGCCCTCGACACTGGGATTCTTCTCACTGATCACCGCATTGCTGGGGATGTACTGGGACATCGCGGTGCACGTCGCCGACGGCCGAGACACCGGCCCGCTGGCCAACATCGCGCACTACCCGATCATGTTCGGATTGTTCGGCATCTTCGCCGCCGGCGTGCTGGCCATCGTGCTGCCGGTAGGGGAGCGGCCCGGCCCGGCTGCGGTGCGGATCACCCGGGACTGGTACGCGCCGGTCGGTGGGATCTTGATGGCCGCCGCGGGGTTCTTCGGGCTGCTGGGCTTTCCTCTCGACGACGTCTGGCACCGGCTGTTCGGCCAGGATGTGACCCTGTGGAGTCCCACCCACCTGATGTTGATCGTCGGCGGTGGGTTGTCGCTGGTGGGCCTCGCTGTGCTCGAGCGGGAAGGGCGGTTGGCCCACGGCTATGACGAGGTCACTGCACTGGGCCTCTTCGTGCGGCGTGGAATGATCATGGGTGGCCTGCTCATCGGCCTGTCGGTGTTCCAGGGCGAATGGGACTTCGGCGTGCCCCAGTTCCGCATAGTGCTCCAGCCTTTGCTGATCGCCATGGCTGCGGCGTGTGCCCTGGTGGCTGCTCGGTTGTGGATGGGCCGGGGCGGCGCGCTGTTCGCCGTGGGCTTCTACGTCGGTGTGCGCGGCGGGGTCGGTTTAATCGTCGGACCGTTCCTCGCAGAACCCTTCCCCACCATCCCCTTGTACCTGGCAGAGGCGCTGTGTGTGGAGCTTGTCGCCCTGGTGCTGGTCCGCCGAGCGCTGCTGTGCGGCGCCGTCAGTGGCCTGCTGATCGGGACAGCCGGCTTCGCCGCTGAGTACGCCTGGACTCAGGTGGCCTTCCGGCTGCCCTGGACCCCCGACATGCTCGTCGAGGGAGTGCTGATGGCGGTGACCGGCGGGGTCGCGGGCGGGATCGCCGGGGCCCTGCTGGCCCAAGGCCTGCAGAGCAGGTTGCCCCGCCCTGCCGTCGCCCGGCCGCTGTTCCTCGGGACCATCGCCGTGCTGATGGCCGCCGTGGCAAACGGGCTGGTGACCACCATGCCCGACGGCGTGCGCGCCGAGATCACGCTCAACGAGGTCGTTGGTCCGGAACCCTTCCGCACCGCGCACGCCGTCGTCCGGATTACCCCGGCCGCCGTCGTCGACCAGCCGTCGTGGCTGACGATCACCTCTTGGCAGGGCGGTGGTTTGTACGTGGACCACCTGGTACCCGTCGGCGATGGCAGCTACCGGACCACCAAACCGATGCCGATATCGGGAGACTGGAAGACATTCGTGCGGCTGCAGGACGGCCGCACCCTCACGGCCATGCCGATCTACCTGCCCGCCGACGCCGTGATAGGTGAGCCGGAGATACCCGCGCTGGGCAATGCCACCCGGGATGCGGTCAGCGACAAGCAGCTTATGCAGCGGGAGTTTAAGAAGGGCGTTCCTGACTCGCTGTGGGGCACTGCGTCGGCAGTCGTGCTGTTTTGCGCATTGCTGCTGGCGCTGACCCTGGGGTGGGGCGTGTCTCGGGTGTCTCGGGCATCCCAACCGGCTGGCCGGCCGGTCGGCGAGTCGGTACGGGAGGTGGCCAGGGCACCGTGATGGCGGCTGTCACGGGCGAGATGGTGCTGGCTGACCATCCGCTCATCGATGCGGTGCCGTTTCTGATCCCCATGCTGGTGATCACGCTGATCATGGTGGCGATTGTCGTCAGGGAC